>NZ_JAZDXA010000013.1:0-109973 GCF_040170545.1 Sphingobium sp. MK2 | reverse complement strand
CAATGGCTGGTTTTTAAACCGCCACGCTCAGCAAATCGCTGGCGTTCCATTGGCCTGGTTTGTCACCGCCCTCTACATCCCGCTGAGACTCAACGAACGCGAGAAATCCGAAACTAATAAGTTCCTTGTGAATCGGCACGATCCGATCGCTTGCGGCCGTCTTTAAACGCTTTTCGTCCCCCGCTTCGCTCTCTCCTTCGGTAATGCGAAAGCATGTAACATTGTCAATGCGCTGAATGTCACGAACCTCAAGCTGGGCACATTCATTTGCACGGAAGCCACCAAAAAGGGCAAGTAGCGGTAGCCAGAAGCGCCCGCGACGGGGGCGCTGGTGACCAATGGACGCATATCCCCGCTCGTCGTCTTGGCATCCTGTATAAAGGGGGGCGCTAAAGATGCGTGTAAGCTGCTCGGTCGAGAACGGACGGCGCTTGTCCCGTTTCTTCACGGGGTCCGTAAGCTTAAGCCCCTTCAATGGATTGCGATCAATATATCCTTCATTCATCGACCAGTTCATTACGCCCCCGAAGCGGTTGATATAGGCGTTCACGTTCGCGGCGTTGATCAAGCGCACCTCCCCCTTCATCTTGGCGGCATCGACTGCTTCCCGGATAGGCAGATTCGGAAACCGTTTGTCCGCATGAGCAGGCATATTCCGAAGGAGTTCGACAAAGTCGCGGCACGCTTCGCGGGTAATGCCCGTCATCGCTGTCTGCTCACCAAACGCTTCGACGACCCATTTGCGTGTAGTGGCATGCGCGATAGCGGTGCGCTTGCTCCACGAATGCTTAGGATCGGCGATGTAAAGATCGTAGGCCTCTCCGATGGTCCTGATGATCGGCGCGAGATTCGACGCTGTCGGATGAGCTGGAACCATGGCTGATGTATCCGGGACGGGAGCATGAGCAGCTCTGGTTATATACAAGGTGCGATCGACGGGGTGCCCGGCTTCACCTCGCACCTTCTCAAACTCTGCCTCGACCTCAGCTGCAATCCGATGGATGCGCCGAAGCGCTATCGCAAGACTATCGGTATCCAGCGACCGCCAGACTTCACATCCGTTCCAGATGGTGAGGAGATCGGTCGGAACCCGTCGTCGGTAATGGAAAATGCCGCGCTTCTGACACAGCCCAGTTGGTCGATTGTGTAGACGCTTTGTGTAGACGCTCGAACGCAGATTTTTCGAAGATTTACGCGGGCTTGCGAGCCTTTGGCCTACATCATTGTGTAGACGCTTTGTGGAGACATCATGCGGACGGGATCGTCCGAGTGACGATGGTCCGCAGTTTTCCGTGGTTTTTGGAAAAACTGGAGCGGGCGAAGGGATTCGAACCCTCGACCCCAACCTTGGCAAGGTTGTGCTCTACCCCTGAGCTACGCCCGCTCTGGCGGCCGGAGGATGTCTCCCTCTCGGCGGGTGGCGGGGAACTAGCAGCGCTTTTGGGGATCGGCAAGGGGAGAATTGCACAAATATGAAATTCCTTGCTGAACGTGCGGAAAAGCCTGGTTTTGCGCCACTTTCGCCCCGTTCGACGCCCTCGGCCGCCCCGCGCCCCCCAGCGTCAAAATATGAAACCATTGTCCGACTCGCTGTCCGGCTATCGCGCCCGGTCCTGCCGCCGTGGCAATAGGTGCGCTTGCGCTGCCGCACCTTGTTGATCATATTTCCTGCATCGGCAGGGATCATTTGCCGCCGCCCTTCGTATGACAGCCGATAGCAGAAGAAAGGGACCGCCATGCCGTCCGACCAGATCACCCGCCGGGGCATGTTGCGCGGTGGAACGACCATTGCAGCGGCTACGCCATTTCTTTCCAGCGCGCAGGCGGCCCAGCCCGCCGCCGCTTCCTCTCGCGAAGGAACCCCGATGATCCCGGTGGAATTGACCGTCAATGGCCGCGAAACACATTTGCAGCTCGACCCACGGACCAGCCTGCTCGACGCGCTGCGCGAGCATCTGCACCTCACTGGCACCAAGAAAGGGTGTGACCATGGCCAGTGCGGCGCTTGCACGGTCATCGTCGAAGGGCGACGCATCAATAGCTGCCTGACGCTCGCTGTCATGCATGATGGCGAGGCGATCACGACGATCGAGGGGCTGGGCACACCCGACAAGCTGCACCCGATGCAGCGCGCCTTCATCACCCATGATGGCTATCAATGCGGCTATTGCACGCCGGGCCAGATTTGCTCGGCCGTCGCCGTGCTGGAAGAGATCGAGGCCGGCATCCCCAGCCATGTCACCGACGATCTGGACAAGGTGGCGCTAACCGACGCGGAGCTGCGCGAGCGGATGAGCGGCAATATCTGCCGCTGCGCCGCCTATCCCAACATCATCGCCGCCATTAACGACGTGGCCGGGGGAGCCAAGGCATGAAGCCCTTCACCTATAGCCGCGCGACCAGCGCGCAGGAGGCGGCGACAATGGCCGCTTCGACGCAGGGCGCGCGCTTCATTGCCGGCGGCACCAACTTGCTCGACCTAATGAAGCTGCAGATCGAGACGCCGACGCATCTGATCGACGTCAATCCGCTGAAGCTCGATCAGATAGAGAAGACGGCCGACGGGGGGCTGCGGATCGGGGCGCTGGTGCGCAATACCGATCTCGCCGCCGACAAGGTTGTGCGGCACGATTATGGCGTATTGAGCCGCGCCCTGCTGTCGGGTGCATCCGGGCAGTTGCGCAACAAGGCGACGACTGCGGGCAACCTTCTGCAGCGCACGCGCTGCCCCTATTTTTACGACACGCGCATGCCCTGCAACAAGCGCAAGCCGGGCAGCGGCTGCGGCGCATTGCAGGGCATGAGCCGTAACCTCGCCATCCTTGGGGTGAGCGATGCCTGCATCGCTCAACATCCGAGCGACATGGCGGTGGCGATGCGGCTGCTGGACGCGACGGTGGATACGGTCGGCGCAGATGGCGCGGCCCGGTCGATCCCGATCGCGGACTTCCACTTGCTGCCCGGCGATACACCCCATGTCGAAACGGTGCTGAAAGCCGGAGAGATCATCACATCGGTCACCCTGCCCAAGCCGATCGGCGGCACCCATGTCTATCGCAAGGTGCGCGACCGTTCCTCCTATGCCTTCGCTTTGGTGTCGGTGGCGGCGGTGTTCGGCAAGAATGACGCATCGCGCTTTGCCTTTGGCGGTATTGGTGCAAAGCCCTGGCGCACGGCTGATGCGGATGCGGCGGCGGGGTCGGGTGCCAAGGCGGTGGCGGAGGCCGCGCTGGCTGGCGCGCGCACGACGCATCATAATGAATTCAAGAAAAAGCTGGTCGAACAGACGCTGACATCGCTCTATCGGCAGAAGGAGGCACGGGCATGAAGTTCGATACGCCCGCCGGGTTGAACCCGATCGACAAGGGCCGGGTCGTTGGCAAGGCCCATGACCGGATCGACGGCGCTGCCAAGGTGACCGGCACCGCGCCTTATGCCTATGAGCGGCACGACGCCGCGCCCAATGCCGCCTATGGCTGGATGGTAGGGTCGGGCATTGCCAAGGGGCGCATCGCCGCCATGGACCTGCGCGCGGCCGAGGCTGCGCCTGGCGTTCTGGGCATCGTCACACACGCCAATGCGGGAAAGCTCGGCAAGGGCAGCATGAATACCGCACCCCTGCTGGGCGGGCCGCAGATCGACCATTATGATCAGGCTGTGGCCTTGGTCATCGCCGACAGCTTCGAAAATGCGCGCGACGCGGCCAAGCTGGTGCGGATCGACTATACCAGCGAAGGTGGGAAGTTCGACCTGGCCGCCGAGCGGCCCAATGCGGTCAAACCGCCCGAAGGCGGCTTTGGCGGGTCACCCGATACGGCGGTCGGCGATTTCGACGGCGCGTTCGCCAAGGCGGCGGTCAAGGTCGATCAGAACTACTCTACCCCCGACCATAGCCACGCGATGCTGGAGCCACATGCCTCCACCGCGGCGTGGAATGGCGACAAGCTGACGCTGTGGACGTCCAACCAGATGATCGCCTGGACCGTGGGTGATGTCGCCAAGACATTGGGCATTCCCAAGGCGAATGTCCGGCTAGTGTCGCCCTATATCGGCGGCGGCTTCGGGGCCAAACTGTTCCTGCGCGCCGATGCGTTGCTCGCGGCGCTGGGGGCAAGGCAGGTCGGACGGCCGGTCAAGGTCGCGCTCGCGCGGCACCAGATCCCCAATAACACCACCCATCGGCCCGCAACGATCCAGCGCATCCGCATCGGCGCGGACAAGGATGGCGTGATCGACGCGATCGGCCATGAAGTCTGGTCGGGCGACCTGCCCGGTGGCGGGCCGGAGACGGCGGCACAACAGACGCGGCTGCTCTATCGCGGTGCCAATCGGATGACCGCGCACCGGCTGGCGACGCTCAACCTGCCCGAAGGCAATGCGATGCGCGCGCCCGGTGAAGCGGTCGGCCTGCTCGCGCTGGAAGTCGCGATGGACGAACTGGCCGAAGCTTGCGGCGTCGATCCGGTCGAGCTGCGCATCCGCAACGATGTGCAATATGATCCCGAAGCAGGCACGCAGCGGCCTTTCTCCAGCCGCAAGCTGGTGGAGTGTATGCGCGCCGGGGCCGAGCGTTTCGGCTGGAACAAGCGCCAGGCAAAACCCGGCCAGGTGCGCGATGGACGCTGGATGGTCGGCATGGGCGTGGCCTCCGCCTTCCGCAACAATCTGGTAGGCAAATCGGGCGCGCGGATCGGCGTCGATGCCAAGGGGCAGGTGATTGTCGAAACCGACATGACCGACATCGGCACCGGCAGCTATACGATCATTGCCCAGACGGCGGCCGAGATGATGGGCGTGCCATTGGAAGCTGTCACCGTCCGGTTGGGCGACAGCCGCTTTCCCGTGTCGGCTGGGTCTGGCGGACAGTGGGGGGCTAACAGCTCGACGGCGGGCGTCTATGCCGCGGCCATGGCGTTGCGCGCGAAACTGGCTGAAAAGGCGGGCTATTCCGTCGATCAGGCAGAGTTCGAGGAGGGCCTCATCCGTCACGAGAACAAATCCCAGACGCTGGCGGCGCTCGCCGGGCGCGAGGGCGTATGGGCCGAGGACAGTATCGAATTCGGCGATCTCGACAAACGCTATGCGCAGGCGACGTTCGGCGCGCATTTCTGCGAAGTCGGCGTCGATATGGACACCGCCGAAGTGCGCATCCGCCGCATGGGTGGTGCCTTTGCGGCCGGGCGTATTCTCAACCCCAAATCCGCACGCAGCCAAGTGATCGGCGCGATGACCATGGGGGCCGGATCGGCACTGATGGAGGCGCTGGACGTCGACACCCGCTTCGGCTTCTTCGTCAATCATGACATGGCCGAATATCTGGTGCCGGTCCATGCCGACATCCCCGAACAGGACGTGCTGTTCATCGAAGAACTGGATGACAAGAGTTCGCCGATGAAGGCCAAGGGCGTGGGTGAATTGGGCATTTGTGGCGCGGGCGCAGCGGTGGCGAACGCCATCTATAATGCGACAGGCATCCGCATCCGCGACTATCCGCTGACCATCGACAAATTGCTGAAGGCACAGGTGGCCTGAGCGTTGCCAGCCGGTTGATCGGAAGCTAGGCCGGTTGGCATGATTGCCCGTCCCTTGGCTTTACGCCGCCTGCTATTCGTCCTGATGGTAATGGCTATGACATTGCCAATTGGCTGGGCGAACGCGCTGCCAACCAATCGGTCGACGCCCGGCTACACCCGCGTCGCGATCGAGACGACGGTTGGGACGATCGTCGTCGCGGTGGATCAGAAGCGAGCGCCACGCACATCGGCCAATTTCCTGACCTATGTGGATGATGGCCGGTTTGACGGCGTCACCTTTTACCGCGCGGCGCGGCGCAAAAGTGCGCCGACCATGGGCTTGATTCAGGGCGGCATCGACACGGATGCGCGCCGCTCGTTGCCGCCTGTGGTGCATGAACCGACGACCCAAACGGGCATTCGCCATCTGGACGCCACCTTGTCCATGGCGCGCCCCGACCGGCCCAATTCGGCGATGGGCAATTTCTTCATCACCATCGGCCCCACGCCGAATATGGACGCACAGCCGGGCTATATCGGCTATGCGGCCTTTGGCCATGTGGTCGCGGGCATGGATGTCGTGAAGAAAATCCTCGCCGCGCCGACCTGTTGTGGGACTGGGCCGATGCGCGGGCAGATGATCGTCAAGCCCATCGTCATCCGCCATGTCAAAAGGCTGGATGGCAAGGCAAAGCCGACGGGTGGCGTAAAGCCCTGGCTGATCGGCAGCCTGCTGAAGCCTGTAAGGTAACGATCAGGCGAAGGCTGCTTGATCGTGTCGTGATGCCGGATGTGCCTCGCGCGACGGCCGGGCCTGTATCTTCTTCCACGCCTTTTCATGAAAGAAAAAGGCGACCGCATTGATCACTGGCTCGACCAGCGCAATGCCCCCCGCCAGCGCCACCGACCCGGTCATAAGATAGGCGACGGTAAAGCCGACCGTGAGGTGGATGCTGAGATAGGTGCCTGTCTTGATGAGGTCCAGCGACATGGGGATGCTCCTTGTTGCGACCCAGTTAAGAATTATTCGCAAATATACCAACCGCTTTTTCCATTGGCTCTGATCGGCGAAAGCGATCAGCATTGTGGCAGGAGAATCGTGATATGGCAGGTCGGATCAGGGTAGGCATTGGCGGCTGGGTCTATGCGCCATGGCGTGACAATTTCTATCCCGCCGAGCTGCGGCAGAAAGACGAACTGGCCTATGTCGGGGCGCATCTGACCGCGACCGAGATTAATGCGACCTATTATAGCGGTCAAAAGCCCGCAACTTTCGCCAACTGGGCTAAGGCCGTACCCGACGGGTTCCAGTTCGCGGTCAAAGCATCGCGTTATTGCACCAATCGTAAAGTGCTGGCCGAAGCGGGAGACTCGATCGCGAAATTCACGAAACAGGGTATTGTCGAGTTGGGCGATCGGCTCGGTCCGATCCTGTGGCAATTCATGCCGACCAAGCGGTTCGATCCCGCTGACTTCGGCGCGTTCCTGCGCCTGCTGCCTGCCAGCGTTGATGGCGTCGCATTGCGCCATGCGGTCGAGGTCCGGCACGCAAGTTTCGACGATCCTGCTTTTCTAGAGATGGCGCGGGATGCAGGCGTGGCGGTCGTACTGGCCGATCATGACAGCTATCCGGCAATCCGGGGACATGATGTCGGCTTTTCTTATGTGCGGCTGATGCGGACCCAAGCGGAAGAGACGACTGGCTATTCCCCTGCAGACGTCGGCCGTTGGACCGATCAGGCGTGGACGCTGGCCAAACGGGGGGACGTCTATGCGTTTTTCATCGGTGGTGCCAAAGAGCGTAATCCTGCTGCGGCCAAGGCGCTGATTGCGGCTTTGGGGTAACAGCACTGTTGCATTTAGTGCAATTGGTATGCCGCGCTTTGCGATTGTTACATAAGTATGACAGGCGCATAGGCCCGCAACCCCAAGACAGGGGACAGATGATACCCTAACAAAGGACATAACCATGCGGCAGGCATTTCAAGGCGCTGCACTGATTGTAGCCGTCGGCGCACAGGTGCTGACTTTCTATTCGGTGCTTTATGCCTGAGCGCGCTTTGCGCTCAACCTTCATCCCGACATTGCGGGATGCGAAAAGGCCGCTTCCGGTATAACCGGAGCGGCCTTTTTACTGACTGGATGCCGTGCGCTTTGCAGAAATGATTTGCGGCGACATCAACCTTCGGCAAGCCAGCCTGCCAGCAGATAAGCCACAACGCCGATCGGTCCGAGCGCGCAGAGCGTCAACAGCACGACGGCGACGCGGATCAGCGTGACGTCCAGGCCGCTGCGGTTGGACAGGCCCGCGCATACGCCCATAATCTTGCCATTGCGACGGTCGAGGGTGAAACTGTTGTTCATGACTTGGACTTTCAATCTTGGTGTCTTAAATGAGATGATGCGATCAGGCGATCGGAACGATAGGCGTCGCTGCGCTGATAAACAGGCTGGCGACTAGAATGGCACCCGTGAACGCGGTGGCGACGTGCTGGAAACGGGCGATGGACATAATGGAAACTCCCTGTTGCTGCGGTGGCTGGACCATTCAGCCTTGATGCTTTCAGGCTTTGCACAAGCCGTGCCAATCTTCATTTTGGCTGAAAATACGAGATTTTCGGCTAAGGCCCCGATATATGATCGCTATAAAAGTACCGCCAGTTGGGGAAAAATCCTGCTGATAGGGATTTTTTCCAAGTTCAGCGCATGAGCCAACTGCCTTTATTCGTCTATGGGACGTTGCGACCTGCCTTCGCGGGGCCAATGGCAGCGCAGTTGCGCGCAACGACACGCTATATCGGCCGCGCTGTTGCCCAAGGGCGACTATATCAAATAGCCGACTACCCAGCCTTCGTGTCAGGACCGGAAGGACAGGTGATCGGCGATTTGCTGATGCCGTTTAACCTGTCGGCGACGCTTGCATGGCTCGACGACTATGAAGAATGCACGCGAGCCTATCCTGAACCGCATGAATATCGGCGCGAACAACTGACGGTGCAGGGACAAAGCGGCCGCGTTATCGCCTGGGCCTATATCTACGCCCTGCCGGTAACAGACCTACCCCTGATCGCAAGCGGCGATTTCCTATCCCACAAGCGATAGCGCGCGCCTCACTGTTGCTTCATCGCCTCGACCGCAGCCAGTGTCGCTTTGACATGATTGGCATAATTCATTTCGGAATGGACGAACGCAATACGGCCTGCCGGTGAAATGACGTAGGATGTCCGGTCCGTCATGCCTGGTCGCATTTTGAGCGCCACATCATAACCCGACACGATGTCAGGCCCCGCTGAAGCGACCGCGAACTTGCCTGCGCATTCCTTGGTAGAAAAGGCCACCAGATCATCGACCGGATCGGCGGACATGCCGATGACGGTCGCGCCAGCGGCCTTGAACTTGTCGATATTGTCGGCAAATTCGCGCGCTTCGGCCGAACAGCCCGGCGTGAAAGCTTTGGGGAAAAAGTAGAGCACGACCGGCCCGCGCTTCAACTGGTGCGACAGGGTCAGCGTGAACGTCTTGCCCGCCATCGCGCCGCGCGTGGTGAACTCAGGAGCTTTGGCACCGACGGCAAGCGCCGACATAGCATTAGTCGATACCGTCAGGGCAGCGACGGTAGCAAGGAAAAGGGACAGGCGCTTCATCGGCGGGGCTCCATCAGTCAGGCGGCGGGAGACGCTTGCTCCCATAATTCGATTGCATTGCCTTCGGGATCATGAATGCGGGCGAAACGGCCCACATCGGGATGGTCCCATTCAGCGTTGGTGATGATCATAATGTCGGCGGCGCGCAAGGCGTTCAGAAGGGAATCCAGATCGGTGACACGAAAGTTCAGCATGAATGCCTTGTCTGCGGCGAAATAGTCACTGTCCGCGCTGAATGGCACCAACATTCAAATGCGTACGATACCGGGCCGCGAGAGCGTCAGGTTACATTCGCGAAAAAATGCCGCCCATTCCCACTGCCGACATGACATATATTCCTGTCACTATCCCGCGCCTGCAATAGCATGGTCACCACTGCGGGTCACCGGAACCGTAGAGCGTCTGGCCGGTTTCTGCTTTCATGCGTCTTGTTTTTCTCCTGCCTGCACTGATCGCCCTTGCGGCTTGCGAAAAGTCGAGCGAGCCACCAGAATCCAACCCTGGTGTGACTACCAACATCAGCGATCGGACGGCTGCCAACGCGCCAGTCACGCCGCCTAACAACACCCCTGCCCTATCCGTAGAATCCGAGTCCGATGCCCCCCAAGCCGATACTGATGAAACCGGACCTATTCCCCCAGCAATGCAGGGCCACTGGACAGGCATGAATGATCGGTGTGGCGATCGGGCAGCGGCTATGGAGCTGCAAATCCTGCCCGATCAGTTGGTCTTTCACGAAAGCGTGGGCACCGTGCAGACTGTCAAGCCGGATGGGGATAGACGGCTTTCGATCACGGCAGCCTTTACCGGCGAAGGACAAAGCTGGAGCCGCACTATCTTGCTCAATCTGGCGGCCGACGGCCAGAAACTCACCATCGTCAACGATGGAGCCTCTGAAACCCGCAAGCGCTGCTAGGCGCTTTCCCCATCGCTTTTGTCCCGCTACAGCCGCGCAATGATCGGCCGTCTGACCCTGAGCGATTTTCGCAATCATGCGGATGCGCTGATCCTGCCGGACCACCCCTTCATCCTGCTGACCGGCGACAATGGCGCAGGCAAAACCAATATATTGGAAGCCGTCTCCATGCTTGCGCCAGGGCGCGGCTTGCGCGGTGCAGCCCTGCGGACGATGGCGCGGCAAGACGGAGCGGGAAGTTTCGGCGTGGCCGCGGAGGTGGACGGGGTCATGCTGGGCACGGGCATATCCGCCGCCATGCCTGACCGACGACAAGTGCGGATCGGGGGCGTGGCGTCATCTGCCAATGCCTTGGCCGACCATCTCGCGATCGTCTGGCTGACCCCGGCAATGGACCGACTCTTCCTGGACAGTCCGGGCGGTCGGCGACGCTTTCTGGATCGGCTGACGCTGGCGCTACATTCCGGCCATGCAACGCACAGCGCCCGCTATGACGCGGCAATGCGCGCGCGTAATCGCCTGCTGATCGATCCGCACCGTGCCGATCCCGTCTGGCTTGCCGCATTGGAAGCGCAGATGGATGAACATGGTACGGTGCTGGCGCAGGCGCGCGCTGACCTTGTTGCGCGGCTGAACAGCGTGCTGGCCGACCAGCCCGATGCGCCCTTTGCCCGACCATTCATTGTGATCGAGCAGGAAGAGGGAGGGAGCGACGAGCCATTGGCGGTGCGACTTGGGCGAAATCGGCGGCGCGATGCGGCGGCAGGGCGGACATTGTCGGGACCGCACCGCCATGATCTGTCGGTCACGCATATTGCCAAAGCGCAGGCCGCAGCACTTTGTTCGACGGGCGAGCAAAAAGCATTGCTGCTATCGATCCTGCTCGCCCATGCCGCCTTGGTAGCGACCGACCGCGGGCAACCGCCAGTACTGCTGCTCGACGAAGTGGCCGCGCATCTTGACCCTTCGCGCCGCGCCGCGCTGTTCGAACGATTGGCCGCGACGGGCGGACAGGTCTGGATGACCGGAACCGAAGCATCTCTTTTCAAAGATTTAACGTCAGCGAGCCGATTTTCGGTAACCGCAGGCCAACTGTTTCGTTCCGCAACATAACCCGCCCCCGCAACGACTCGTCGCCCGCCTCTTTTCAGGACGTCCGGCGTCTGGCCTAAAGCAGCCATCGTGGCAAAAGCCTAAAAGCAAGTCGGGGTCGCATTCGCATGATCGGTGGTTTTCGCGCGGTTTTCGCCGCTGCTCTGCTTGCGCTCTCTTCCCTGATCGTTACGCCTGCGACGGCCGGAGTGCTGCAATGCGTTCCCTTCGCCCGTCAGGCGTCCGGCATCGACCTTTACGGCAATGCGCATACTTGGTGGAACCAGGCGGAAGGCCGCTATGATCGTGGTCATGAACCGCGCGTCGGTGCCGTCCTCGCCTTTGCTGCCAGCCGGTCCATGCCGGTCGGCCATGTCGCGATGGTCAGCAAGGTGGTCAATGAGCGCGAAGTGCTGCTGACCCATGCCAACTGGTCCTATCGCGGCGGGATCGAGCGCAATGTCCGCGCGATCGACGTATCGGCCAACAATGACTGGACCGATGTGCGCGTGTGGTATGGTCCGATCGGTAATCTCGGCCTGCGGTCCAACGCGGCGCGCGGTTTCATCTATGCCCAGCCGGCCCGGACCATCGATCAGCCGGTGCAGATCGCATCGGCATCTGCCAGCGGCGGCGCGCCCCGCGCGGCCTTCTGATCCTTTAACCTCTTCATAAATAGTCGCGATCTAGAGTTGCCCTTGGTGGGGCGATTCGAGTGTTTCGGGATCGCATAAATGATACGAGGACTTGCCTGGGCGGCGGCATGGCTGGCGTCCAGCCTGATAGCTGCGCCTGTGTGGAGCGCGGCGGTACTACAATGCGTGCCCTATGCCCGTATCGTGTCGGGCGTGGATATTCGCGGCGATGCGCTGACATGGTGGGATCAAGCCGGCCAGCAGTATAAGCGTGGCAACACGCCCAAAAAGGGAGCGGTGCTGGCGTTCCGGCCGCATGGCTCGATGATGTTGGGTCATGTTGCCGTGGTCAGTCGTGTTCTGGACGACCGGCGCTTACTGATCCGCCATGCCAATTGGTCGGTGCCCGGCGCGATCGAGGAAGACGTACTGGCAATCGATGTATCGGATGGCGGCGATTGGAGCCAGGTGCGCGTCTGGCACAGCCCGACCGCGCAAATGGGCGCGCGCACTAATCCGACATTCGGTTTCATCTATCCGACCAAGGCCAGATTGCATGAATTCACGCCTGACCCCGCATTGGGCAGCAGCGTGCGCTTTGCCAAACTGGATACGGACTATTGGGATGCCCGTCAGCCCCATCGCTCGCCGCCATTCCATGGGGGCATCATGGTTGCTCATGGCCGTCCGGCTCCGGCCAAGACTGCCCGCAAAATGAAGCCCCGCCTGGAGGCTGATCCGGGCGTCATACACTATGCCGATGCAAGTCCTTCGGAACGGACCCTGAGCGCGATCATCGCGGACGTAAAACGCCAGTCGGCTCTGAACTGATGGAAGGCGCGCTTGTCAGCCCGCGCCTTCGCCATACCGCTTATTCCGCGTTCGATGGTTTGTCCTCTTCGGCACCTTCGGCTGGATTTTCGAACCAGGCTTCGACTGGCCCAGTGAGCTTGATCGTCAACGGGTTGCCGTGACGGTCGCGGGTTTTACCGGCTGCAACGCGAATCCAGCCCTCGGAAATCGAATATTCCTCGACATCCTTGCGCTCCCGGCCCTTGAACCGGATGCCGATGCCGCGCTGTAGCACTTCCATGTTGAAATGGGGGCTTTTGGGATTGGTGGACAGGTGATCGGGGGGCGTATCGCTCATGATGCGGTTCCTTGGAATGGGCTGGGCTGCGCCTAGCCTTTTGCCCGGTAACCCGTCAACCGCCACAGCCCGCCGATGCAATAGCCCCGGCGGACTGCAACTGGCTGCTCAACGACAGACCCGCACGCGGACGTTACGATCGCGATAATAGTCATAACGCCACTGGGTCCAACAGCGCGGACGGTATTTTGCGCGATGATAGCCTCGGTCGCCTCGCCAGTGCCGACGGCCATCCCAGCGTCGTCCGTCCCAACGTCGATTGTCCCAGCGGCGACTATCCCAGCGATGATCGCGATCGCCGCGCCATCCGTCACGATAGCCGCCATGATGTTGCGCTTGCGCGGGAGCGGCCGCAGCAATGCCCGCGATGGCTAGGCTCAACGCGGCCACGCCTTTCAATATGATGTTCATTGCTCTCTCCTCATCCACCCCGCAGGTTGGCGGGGCATGATGAGAAGATGCCTTTCGTCGGCTGAACGGTCAGAGAATGCTATTGTAATCCCTTATTCAGCGTCCTGCTAACGCCGTCTCGGCCTCCAGCATATAGTTGCGTGTAATAGGTAGTGCGCGTCGGTCCCGTGCATATTGGACCTGATAATTGACCATGCCACCATGTTCGAACACGGTCGCCGCCCCGGCGAGGTAGAAGGTCCACAAGCGGAAAAATCGCTCGTCATATAAGGCGACGATCTCCGCGCGATGCGCCATGGTCCGCTTATACCATTGGCGAATGGTCAGCCCATAATGGAGCCGCAACACCTCCACGTCGGTTACCATCAAGCGCGTATCCTCGCTGCCTGCGATCATTTCCGACAAGGCAGGAATATAGCCGCCGGGGAAAATATATTTCTGGGTGAAGGCATCGGTGACGCCGGGACCGCCCATCCGTCCGATCGCGTGGATCAACATGACGCCATCGGGAGCAAGCAGATCGCGGCAGGTACTGAAAAAGCTACGATAATGGGCCGTGCCGACATGTTCAAACATGCCAACAGACACGATCCGGTCAAAAGTACCAGACATGTCGCGATAGTCGATCAGTTCGAAGCGGACATGGTCGGCGACACCTGCATCCACTGCCCTTTGCCGTGCGACCTTGAGCTGTTCCTCCGACAAGGTGATACCCGTCACGTCCACGCCGCAGGTACGATGGAGATACAGCGCCATCCCGCCCCAGCCGCAGCCGATATCCAGAACCGTCATGCCCGGTTCCAGTCGCAGCTTGGCGGCAATATGTGCCTTCTTGTCCTCCTGCGCCTGCTCCAGGCTGATGCCGACCGCGTTTTCGCCATCGGGGAAATAAGCGCAGCTATACTGCCGGTCGCGGTCGAGGAAGAGCGCATAGAGCGCGCCGGAAAGATCATAATGATGGGCGACGTTCGCCTTCGACCGGGCCTTATGATTGGCGCGCCACAGCTTCTGTCTCACATTGCCCAGAGCGCGATTCAAAAAGCTTTTGGCGTCGATCGAGCGACCACTTTCCCAAGGGTTATTGGCCCGCACCATGGATATGAATTCCATGATGCCACCACCTTCTATGGCGATGCGGCCGTCGATCCAGGCTTCTGCCATGCCCAGGCGGGGATCGCGGACGATGTCAAAAGGGACGCGGCCATCCTGAAATCTTAGCGCCAGATCAGGAAAGGCCGGATCGGGTTGCCCCACGACAAAGCGCCGCCCGTTTGCATAAAATACCGTTAGCTGACCGCGTGTGATCAGCCGCCCCAATACCCGCTCAAACAGTTTCATCTTGTTACCTTGTCACCCCAGATGGCCTGCGTCAAATGCCCGCATACCAATCATAACCCGCATAATCCTCCCAAAAACCACCCTTCCCCTTGCCGATCCCGTCCAGCGTCGCGACCGCCTCTATTCCCATCAGATATTTGGCCTGCTTATAGCCAAGCTGCCGTTCGACACGCAGCCGCAAGGGTGCCCCATTGGCGACGGTCAGCGGCGCGTCGTTCAGCGCAAAAGCCAGGATGGTCTGAGGGTGAAAGGCGTCGATCAGGTCGATGCTTTCATAATAGGGGCGGCCGCCGCCCATGTCATCGGCGCAGCGGAACACGATATAGCGCGCCGTATCGCGCAACCGTGCGCCCTCCAGGATCGTGCGCAGCGGCACGCCGCGCCATTTGCCGATCGCGCTCCACCCCTCGACACAATCATGGCGTGTGATCTGTTCGCGATGCGGCAGAGTCCGTAGCTGGGCAAGCGAGAGGGAGAGCGGTCGTTCGACAAGGCCGGTCACCGCCAGTCGCCAATCGGCAAAGCCATTGCGCCACAGCGCCTTGTAGGCGGGCGTATTGGGGTTGGCGGTGCCATTGGCGCGGAATATCGGCGAAATCTGATCAGGGCGGAATTCCTGCGCAAGCGCGTCGCGGGCCATCAGGCTGCGCTGCGCCCAGCGACGGAAATTTTCGGCGGAGAAAAGCGCCTTTCGCACGCTGTCATGGCTGGCCAGCCGGTCGCAGCCGGTGAGCATTGCGCCAGCGCCCAGCAGCGCCATGCGGCGGGTCAGGATCATGGTCGTTCCTCCGGCACCCGGTATCGCCCGGTAAGCATGGACCGCACTTCGTTGATCGGTCCGGCCAGGATCACCATCAATATATGGACGATGAAAAATGCGGCCAGCGCGAAAGCGGCGATGAAATGCAGCGAGCGGGCCGATTGTCGCCCGCCGAACAGATCGACGAGCCAGGGCCATGCCGCATTCATGCCCGGTGCCATGGTCAGCCCGGTCAGAATGACCAACGGTAACAGGATGAAGATCACGCCGACATAGCTCGCCTTCTGTAGCACATTGTAGCGCAGCGCCGCTTGCCCCGTCGGGAACCGCAACCGGGCATGGTCCTTGATGTCCTGCCAGATGTGCCGAGGACGCAGATCATCGCGGCGGAACGCGAGGTCGCGGGTCACATGGCGGTTGGCGAGGCTCCAGAGCATGTAGAACAGCAGCGCAAAGGCAAAGATCGGTGCTGCAGTCAGATGCCAGTGGCGCGACATCGCGAGGTTATAGAGGCCCGGCAAGGTGATCCAGCCGGGAAACCGCTCCAGCTCAAGCCAGGCATGGTCGAAATTCGCGCCATATTGGCCCCAATAGAGCCGGGGATGGGCGTTGAAGATGCCAAGGCCACTGGTGAACAGGACATAGAGCAGCGCGGCGTTCAACCAATGCCACAACCGGGTCGAAAGCCGATGGCGCTTGACTGCGATGCCGTCGGTGGGAGTGGGGCTATCCATCGGGGCAGGCTAACGCCTTTTTCGGTGAAAATCCACGGCACCTGCATGACAGTCGGCACCAACGCCGACAACTGCCGAATGTCACACTTTTGCAACATAAATCAAGAATCATGACCACGTACAATCCAGCCCCTTTGCAAATCAGCATGGCGCACCTAGATGGCAATCACGCGATGCCGATGCGGTTCGCGTCCATGATCGCTAAAAATAAAAGCGATCACGGTCAGGATAAACTTGGCGTATATGGCGCCATGAAATCTTCGCATCGAACCAGATAGTCTGACGACAACCTATGTCAGACAATATAATAATATCGAGGAATTTATGAAGACTGTGATTTTCGCAGCCATTGCTGCTGCCACCATTGCGACCCCTGCCATCGCTCAGGACGCTGCACCCTTCACCGGGCCGCGCGCTGGCGTCACCATGGGCTATGACAAATTCGATGGTGAGGAAGGTTTCGCCTATGGCGTCACCGCAGGCTATGATCTGGCCCTCGCACCCCGCGTCACTGGCGGCGTTGAAGTCAGCCTTGGCGACACGACCGTAGACGGTGCCGGTGTCGACGCCAGCCGTGACCTGGCGGCCTCGCTGCGGCTGGGCTTCGTCGCCACGCCGCGCGTCCTCGCGTTCGGCAGGGTTGGCTATGCCTCGACCCGCATCGAGACGCTTGGCGTGGGTGCCGCATTCGAAGGTGTCCGCTTCGGGGGCGGTCTGGAATTCGCCGCGACCCCATCGACCTATATCTCGGCCGAATATCAGCGCACCGAATATGAGCAGAATATCGGTGGCCGTGACGCGGCGATGGTCGGCGTCGGCTTCCGCTTCTAATCAGCGAACCCCTTGCGACAGAAGAAAGAGCGGTCCTGCGAAGGGCCGCTCTTTTTTGTTTCGGCCGTTCGACAGGGGGTTGGGTCAGATCTGCGGCAGCGGTTGGATGTCCGGTGCCACCCATGCTCTTCGCGCCGCCGCAGACATCAGCTTTTCGCGCGACCAATAGGCAAACGGCCAATCCTTGCTTGCCAGCGATGATGCCATCAATGCGGCAAAGGCGCATGAAAGCGATCCATCGCGTGGCAATTCCGCCAGCAAGACGCGGGTCATATGCAACGATGCCTGCGTGATCGTCTCATGATAGCCCTGCGTGTCGCTATTCACCCCGCCCACGCTCTCATTATAGCGTCGGATCATCGCGGGCATGTCGCGTTCCGAGTCGACGTCGGCGCGCCTCAGGATCAGCCAGAGCGCGGTGGCGAAGTGCGCGCCATGGGTCCATGCGGCCTTGGGCAGGGTGCAATCGCAAAAGCCCGTCGCCAGCCGTTCGATCTCGTCATCGGTCATCGCCATTCCCCCCAAAGAAAAACCCCGCCGGATCAGGGCGGGGCTATCGTCTCGCGCCGCAACGGGCGCGCATTACAGGCTCCGCTTCATCCGAGCGCCGCTTGCTTTTCCGCTGCCAGCCGGTCGAGTTCGGCCCGGCTCTTCTTCTCGCTCGCCGACTTCAACTGGCCGCAGGCCGCCATGATATCGCGCCCGCGCGGGGTGCGGACCGGCGCGGAAATCCCGCCTTCGAACACTATCGAACTGAACGCGCGGATGCGATCGGGCGTCGAACATGCATAGTCACTGCCCGGCCAGGGATTGAACGGGATCAGATTGACCTTGGCGGGCAGCTTATATTTGCGCAGCAGCCGCACCAGCTCGCGCGCATCCTCGTCGCTGTCATTCTTGTCGCGGATCATCACATATTCAAAGGTGATGCGCCGGGCATTGCTCGCCTTGGGATAGTCGGCGCAGGCCTGCAGCAGCTCCTCGATCCCATATTTCTTGTTGAGCGGCACCAGCTCGTCACGCACGTCCTTGGTCACGGCATGGAGCGACACGGCCAGGTTCACGCCGATCTCCTCGCTCGCGCGCGCCATCATCGGAATGACGCCGCTGGTCGACAGCGTGATGCGGCGGCGCGAAAGCGCGAGGCCATCGCCGTCCATCACGACCTTGAGCGCATCGCGGACATGCTCGAAATTATAGAGCGGCTCGCCCATGCCCATCATCACGATGTTGGTCAGCATCCGCCCGTCGGGCGAATATTGCGGCGCATCCTCGTCTTCGTCGTCCGCCACCGCGACGGCACTGCCCATATTGCCCTTGGGCCATTCGCCCAGCGCATCGCGCGCCAGCATGACCTGGCCGACAATCTCGCCCGGCGTCAGATTGCGCACCAGCCGCATCGTGCCGGTATGGCAGAAACGGCAGTTCAGCGTGCAGCCGACCTGGCTCGACACGCACAGCGTTCCCCGATCCGCATCGGGGATGAAGACCATTTCATAATCCTGCCCATCGTCCGAGCGGAGCAGCCATTTGCGGGTACCGTCGTTGGAAACTTGCGCCTCCACCACCTCCGGGCGACCGACGACGAAGCGCTCGGCCATCCAGCCGCGCATGGGCTTGGCGAGGTCCGTCATGGCCTCAAAATCGGTTTCACCACGATGATAGAGCCAGTGGAATAGCTGCTTGGCGCGCAATTTGGCCGCCTTCACGTCCAGTCCTGCCTCCTCTAGCACGGCCTTGATCTGCGGGCGCGACAGGCCGAGCAGGTCGGTGCGGCCATCCGCGCGCGGCGTGACGGCGCGGGGCACGGGCACAGGATCGATAAGGCCGGGAATCGGCATGACAAGGTTGGCGGCTGATTGCATAGCCGCGCCCATAGTCGATTTTCACAAAATGTGAAAGCATGCGCCTATCGCACCCGCGCGCAGCCCAGCGCCGCCGCGTCGATCGCCGTCGCGGCACCCCGCAGCGCGTAGCTATCGACAAAGGCGCGGCCCTGCGCGTCGATGCTTTGCACGCTCATGCTGCTGGCCGATCGCATGGCCGCGATAATCGCCGCATCGCCGCGCGCGTCGGCAGCCCAGGCATCAACCTTGCCCGCGACCAAGGAAAATCGGCGCTCGCCCACGCCTAGCGTCACCGGCGCCTTGTCCGACCGGGCGCGGCTCAGGCGCAGGTGAATTTGCCCGCGCACCCGCTGACGGGGCCAGGTGGCGACGGAAGCAAAGCCCTTCCCGCTCCGTCCGCCGCGCGCCATTGATTGCGCGATGGCGTAGCAGCGGGGCGTCGCGGGGTCGCGGAACGCGCCCCAGCCCTCGAATATTCCCAGAGACTCACGCGCGGCGACTGGACTTGTCGTCAGGAACAGGGAAATCAGCAAGAAGAGGACGGCGCGCATCTTACGGGCAAAGCCCAACCTGTCTCCATTTGCAACCCCGACCCGGACGAAAGGGCTGAGCGAGTGCTTGCCCAAGCCGCAACAGCGGTTATGAAGAACCATCCATCATTGTCGCCGGGATTCGATCGAATCTTGGCTATCGGCTTAAAAAGAAACGGACAGAACAGGGACATGAAGGCCACCATCGAACGCGCAACGCTCCTCAAGAGCCTAAGCCACGTCCAGTCGGTGGTTGAGCGCCGGAATACCATCCCAATCCTGTCCAACGTGTTGATCGAAGCATCGGCCGATGGCGCGATCAAGCTGATGGCAACCGACCTCGACCTACAGATCGTGGACAGCATCGCCGCACAAGTCGAGCAGCCCGGTGCCACCACGATTTCGGCGCACACATTGTTCGACATCGCCCGCAAATTGCCCGAAGGCAGCCAGGTTTCGCTACAGGCGGCCGAGGGCAAGATGCTGATCCAGGCCGGACGCGCGCGCTTCAATCTGTCCACCCTGCCGCGCGACGACTTTCCCGTCATTGCCGAGGGCGAACTACCGACCAGCTTCGAACTGCCGGCCGAGACATTGAAGCAGATCATCGACAAGACACGCTTTGCGATCTCGACCGAAGAGACGCGCTATTATCTGAATGGCATCTATTTCCACGTAGCCGACGATGGCCAGCCGGTCTTGCGCGCAGCGGCGACCGATGGACACCGCCTGGCCCGCATCACCGTGCCGCGGCCCGATGGTGCAGATGGGATGCCCGGCATCATCATCCCGCGCAAATGCATCGCTGAATTGCGCAAACTGCTCGATGAGGTCGATGGCTCGGTCCAGATCGCCCTGTCAGCGAGCAAGATCCGCTTCGGCCTTGGCAGCGCGATCCTGACCAGCAAGCTGATCGATGGCACCTTCCCCGACTATAGCCGCGTCATTCCGACAGCGAATGATAAGCTGCTCAAGATCGACCCGCGCGGCTTCGAAGAAGGGGTCGACCGTGTTGCCACGATTGCCACGGAAAAGACCCGCGCCGTGAAGATGAGCCTGGATCGCGACAAGATTACTTTGTCAGTCACCAGCCCGGAAAACGGCACAGCGGCAGAAGAGGTGCCCGGTGCCTTCCAGGGCGAAGGGTTCGATATCGGCTTCAATGCCCGGTATCTGCTCGACATTCTGGGGCAGATAGACAGCGATTTGGTCGAACTGCATCTGGCCGACGCCGCCGCACCGACATTGATCCGGGAGAATGACGCCAGTCCCGCGCTCTATGTACTCATGCCGATGCGTGTCTGATTGTCGGCGCTACTGCCGGGCCTAATGACGTAATCTTACGATTGCGAGAGGTCTGGCAGTAAGCCTCTGTCAACGACTTCTGTCTATTGTCTCGCGCATGATCCCATTGCGCGCTTCCCTGTCCGATCCTTCATCGCGACCCATGACGTTGATGGTCACGCTGGGCTTAACCGAAAGTGGAACGGAAGTCGCTGCGTCGTGGATATCGGGTGCCTTCGGCCCGATCGCGCGTCTATGGCCCCTCATCCTGCTGGCCAAGATTTGCGTCGTCAATCTTCTCCATATCCCCTTCTATCAGGTGGGAAATGGCGCTCAGGCTTCAATTCTGGCCGTCATGCTGCTGGCGGACGGCGCATTGATGATCGCGCCGCGACAAGCGGTGTTTCGGACGCTCAAGCCGCACATCCAGAATTGGCTGATGTTGCTGATGGTGTTCGTATCGGGCCTTTGCTTCAGCCTTTGGCTGTGGATAGGGCAGGAGCCGGTGGCCGCGTCCAATATTATTTTTCTGGCAACGGTGCCCGAACTGGCGGTTGCGCTATTGGCCGTCTGCATTTTTGGTGACCGGCGCCTTTTGGGGATCGGCTATTTTCTGGGCCTGTTGCTGGTTTCGATGATTGAAAATAGTAGCGTGACGCAGGTTGGCCTGCTGATTTGCTGTGTGATCGTAATGGCGATCGCAACCGTTCGACAGGCACGGGTCGACCGTGAACAGGCCATTGAACGCCATCGGCAGGATCTGCGCGCACAGCGGTCGGACCGTTTGCTGCTGGAGCATGAGCGCACGGGGCGGGGCTGGTTCTGGGAAACCGACCGACATGGATGCCTGACCTATATTTCCGATACATTGGCGCAAACACTCGATGCGCGCGAGGGTGCACTGATCGGGCGGCCCATGACGGAAATCATCAGACCAAGTGACAAGCAGCAGGGTGATGGCGAGCGCACGCTTGGCTTTCACCTGTCGGCCCGGACGGGCTTTTCGGATCTGTCCGTTTGTGCCGCGATGGCGCAGGAAGAGCGCTGGTGGTCAATCTCCGGCCAGCCGGTGTTCAACGAATATGGCCAGTTTCATGGCTTTCGCGGCAGCGGCACGGACCTGACGGAGATGCGCCGCAGCCAGGCAGAAGTAACCCGCCTTGCCCGGTTCGATTCGCTGACGGGCCTCGCCAATCGCATTCAGATGCTCAGTTCACTGGAGCAGGCGGTCGCCGGCTGCCCCGGCAAGCCTGGCGACTGCGCGTTGATGATGCTGGACCTTGATCGGTTCAAGATGGTCAACGACACGCTGGGCCACCCTGCTGGTGACACCCTGCTGCGTCAGGTCAGCCAACGCCTGCAACGCGCCGTAGGCACGAAAGGACTGGTCGGCCGCCAGGGTGGCGACGAGTTCAAGATATTGCTGCCAGGTCGCCATGATCGGGATGCCTTGGCCCTGTTGGCGCAATCCATCATCAACATGGTGGCCCAGCCTTATTCGATCGAAGGCAATGCCGTGGTCATCGGCGTGTCCATTGGTATATCCTGTGCGCCGCAGGATGGGGTTACAGCCGACGCGCTGATCCGCAACGCCGATCTGGCGCTCTATGCTGCCAAAGGCGACGGGCGCGGCATTCATCGCTTCTATTCCTCGGAAATGCATGCCGACGCGGAAGATCGCCGACGCCTGGAACAGGATTTGCGCCATGCGCTCGCCTGTGACGGCCTGCATCTGGCCTATCAGCCTGTCGTGTCGCTGCGCACCGATCAGATTACGGGATATGAGGCACTCCTGCGCTGGATACATCCTGACCGCGGCCCCATTTCGCCGGCCCTGTTCATTCCCATTGCCGAAGACAGCGGGATGATCAGCCAGATCGGTGAATGGGTGATACACACAGCCTGCCGGGATGCGGCCCAATGGGATGAAGATATCCGTGTTGCGGTCAATGTTTCGCCGACGCAATTTGCCAATCCCGGCTTTCCTTCGACGGTGATGAACGCCTTGGCGGCATCGCAACTCGCACCGGGACGGCTTGAGCTGGAGATTACCGAAAGCGTCTTCCTCAACGACGATGATGGCACTGACGCCATGTTCGCGCGATTGAAGGCTTTGGGCGTGCGATTGGCGCTCGACGATTTCGGGACCGGCTATTCCTCGCTTGGCTATTTGAAGAAGGCCCCGTTCGACAAGATCAAGATCGACCAGAGTTTCGTGCGCGGGGCGGCTATTAAAGGCAGCCGCAATAGCGCGATCATCAAGGCGATTGTCAGTCTTGCCGAGGCACTGGGCATGGACACAACGGCAGAAGGCGCCGAAACCCAGGATGAACTCGCGCTTATCCGCCAACTGGGGTGCAGCCATGTCCAAGGCTATATCTATGGGCGCCCCATGCCTTTCGCCGACGTGATCGCCAACCATAACAAGCATGGCGTTACCGTATTGATGGACGGCTTCAAATCCAGTCGGCCCGATCGCAAAACCATGTTGCGAACCGTTGCCATTCACCATGAGGGCCATATCTATACGGGTCGTGTGCGCAACATCTCGGCTACGGGCGCGCTGATTGAAGGATTGTGGAATGTTCCGCTGGGCACTTTGTTCGCGATAGAATTGGCCGAAGGCTATTCGGTAAACGCAACCGCCCGTTGGTCGAGGGAAGACCGGATGGGGGTGGAATTTGCAGGCAAGGTCGATCTGACGGCCCTGCGCAGCTATTCCAAGGCAACTGCATCCGGGTGAAGAGACTTTCTCGCTAAACGATTGGCCTAGCAACAAAATTTCACAAATTTGTGGAGGAACACAGACAGGAGGCGTCAATTATTCTCCGCGGGTAAACTCAATGGAGAATATGTAATGCGCAATCCTGGTGATGATGAAGCAAAGCGTCCGGCAAGCCATAATCATGCAATCGGAAGCCGTGCAATATTGGGCTTGGCGATCGTCCTGGGTATCGCAACGTTGAGCGCTTATTATATTTCTGGCAAGGAAAGTCCGGTCCAGCCTGCCAATGGTGCGGCCCAGGCCATGGCGCTCGCCAGTTCAAAATCGTCTACGCGCTAGCCATCTGACGCGCAAAAAGGGGGCGAAGCTACCCGCTTCGTCCCCTTTCCTCTCCCTATGCCTGGCTTAAGCCGCAATCGCCACAGGCTCGACCTGCGTCTCAATCATACCCCGCGACACCGCCTTGATGAGTGTAACGAAGCGGGTCGCCTCGCGCACGATCATCGCCTTGTTGAAGCAGGCGGCCGCTCCCCGATCCATCGCCTCGGCAACAATCGGCGCGCCTTCCCGCATCAGGCTGGACAACATGATGACCGGGCATGGCTCCATATCCATGATTTCGTCGAGGATCGCCATGCCGTCCTTGCCCGGCATGGCGATATCCAGCGTCACGACATCGGGCTTTTCCAACCGAATCATGTCGATCGCTTCCTCGCCATTGCGCGCGATGCCGACGACCTGAACCCGGCGGTCACGTTCCAACAGCGTCTCGATCATCGCCCTGATGGTGAGCGAATCATCGACAACCACAATCCTGATCGGCTTCATCCGTTGTCTCCCGAACCTTTGATATGGATCATAACGGCGGGGCAACGACGGACTTTAACTGTAGCTAACGACAATTTAACTACGCGGGCGACTGCCACCTGCGAAATTGGGGAAAAACAGCTTGCGGAAGCTCACCGATATGGTGCGACCAAGCGGGTCGAGATAGCCGGGTTGATAGCGTAGCGGGGTCATGCCGGTGGCATCGGTCACTTCGCGGCGTTGATTGAAGATATTGTCGATGCCGATCGACATTCGTGCCCCACGCAGGAACGGCATGTCCTTCACCAGCATCGGCATCTGTCCCAGATTGGCGAACAGGCGCAAATTGGCTGTGGCGAGGCTACCGAAGTTCAGCCGGGAACTCCCGCCCGGCGTGCCGCTCAATGCGCCATCGACGTGGGTCCCGCTTTCCCAATCGATGCCCAGCCGCGCGCCGATGCCGTTATTCGTATAACCGATCCGCGCATCGATCTCATGCCGAGGCTGTCCGCCCGCCGAGCCAGTGGCGTCGCCGTTGAGAAGGTCGAGTTGGGGGACGCCGGGCGCAATGTCGATGCTCTCGGTCAGGTGCCAGCTATGGTATAGGCTGAAACTGATCCGACCACCGCCCTGCCCGCCACCGCGTCCGCCGCCAAAGCCGCCGCCGCGCGGACCGGATGGGCGCCCGCCCTCAGGCCCTGCGCCTCGTTCGCCGCGCGGTTGATCGGCACCGTCAGCACCCGGAGCACGCTGAGGCCGGTTTCCGAACAAGGCTTGCAATTCAGGCGGCCGGTCTTCAGCTTTGCCGCCTGAAGCACGCCAGGCTTCCACGAGTTTCTGAACACGCGACTTGATCGGGATCGACAGGTCGATGCCCCAGCGCAACTGCTCGCTCTGCGAGCGGAGAAAATTGATCGGCCGGGCATCGATCTGAAGAAGGCTACCGTCCACGTCGCGCAAAAATCGTTGAGGGAAGGCCGCCTCAAGCGCCGGGGTCGGCGTCGGAAAAGCCGCGATCGGATTGGTCGTGCGGCTGTTGAGATAGGTAGCGGTCAACGTCAGATTGGGCCTTTCGAAGGGCTTTACCCTCGCCGACAGGCGGAACTGGTCGCGCACGCTTTCGCGCAGCGTCGCGCTGCCGCCCGACAATTGGGTGACGAACACACTTTGTCCGGTCGCATAGTCGAAGACCGAAATATTGGGCGTGGCGATGAGGGGGTCGTTGATCTGCGCACCCGTGGGCACTGCGCGATCCTGATTAGCTGATGCCAGCACTTGTATCGCCTTCACCGGCTCCCAACGCAGGCCATAGCCCAATGTCGAAAGCGTCCCGAAATCCGAATAATGTTGCGCTGCTGCGTTCAGGTTGATGCTGATGTCGCCCACAGCGCCCAGCACATCTTTTGACCGGCTGGTGATGGGCAGGTCCAGGCTCAACTGACCGCTGCCAATCTCCCGGCTATAACTGGTCTCGCTCTCGACGCCCGATCGGGTCGAGCGGCTGTCAAAGCCGTTTGCAGACCCACCGATCTTGATCGACGTCGTCACTTCACCGGCAGGGAGGTCGAACAGGGTACCACTGAGCAACAAGTCACCCTGTAGGGCCTGACTTTTCGCCCGCGCCCGGTCGGACAGCCGCGTGGCGATCAGGTCGGGCGTGACGCTGCCATAGGGATTGACGCTGGCGTCTCCGGCATCGAGGGCGGCCTGAATCGGCCCGCTATCCACGCCGCGGTCGGTGCGGGTGCGGGTGATCGACAGGTCACCATTGCCGGTGAAGGACCATTGCCAGCCGCGCCCCAACTGGCCGTTCAGCGTCAGCCCGATATGCGCCGTGGTGCCGCGTATCTGCTGCTCCAAGGCCCCGGCCTGCGCCAGATAGCGATAGAGCGTCGTGTCGCCTGCGAACGGAGAGAAAGGACTGCCGCCCGGCAGCGTCAGCGCGTTCGCCGACAGGCCTTGCAACGAATCATTCTCCGACAGCTCCAACCGCCCGTTGAGCGTGGCGGTCACCCCGCCCAGTGCGCGCGCCAGCGTGGCGTTGGCGGAAAAATTCTCCGTCTCCGGGCTAAGCGTACGATAGCGCGTAAGGTCACTAACGCTGGTGAGGTTCGCGCCTGCGACGAAATCATCAAGGCCGGGTGCGACGGATGCCGCACTACCGGGCACCGTTGCCACTGTAACGCTTTGCCCGACCGACGCCGAAAGCGCCGGGTCGATCTCATTGCCCAAAATCGGGGCGGTAATGTTTCCGCCGAGCGAATAGGGGCGGCCAGGCGCAGTAGGAACTATGCCTCGCTCATCCTCCAGCAGGGCAGCGGCGCGGCTATATTTGAGGTTCAAGGTGAAGCGATTGTCGCCCTGAATACGCAGCATTCCGGCCTCTACCTGGCCATTTTCGCGTCCGCCCTGCGTCGTCACCCCCGCGCGTACTTCGCCCGTTTCCGCGCGGAACCGCTCGCGCAAAACGATATTCACCACCTTTTGCGTAGGCGCATAGCCATAGGAGAGCGCGACCTGCTCGGGCAAGATTTCAACCCGCGACACCGCCTCGGAGGGAATGTCCTGAATTTCCGAGAAGCTGGAAATACGCTTGCCATTCAAGAGGATGACCGGCGAGCCATTGGTCTGCGGCGACAATTCGCTGATCATTTCCGAAATGGACGTGACGCCCAGTGCGCGCACATCAGCGGCGGACAAGCTCTGTTCGGGCTCAATATTGCCGATCACCGACCCGCGGAGAACCTGGCCGGTGACGATGATTTCCTCGCCCTCTCCATCGTCCATCTGCGCTGGTGCCGTACGGGGCGAAACTTCCTGCGCCATCAGCGCGGCGGGCGCTGCGCCCCAGAAAAATGAAATGAACATTATGGACGTGGAAAACCGCACGAAAACCCCCAAAAATCAAACCGGATGCTGATGCATGATTAGCCGTCAATTGTCTCAGGACTCTGGCAATAGACCGACAAATTTGTCGCAACATGTAATAGCGTGGCTGAACCGGGGCTGGCCGAGGCGTCACAGCCTCGTGGCGAAGCCCGACACAGACTGCTAGAAGCGGCTCAATGCGCACATTCTATCCACCGATCACCCCTTTCGCCTCTGGTCATCTCGACGTTGGCGACGGCCACCATGTCTATTGGGAGCGGGTCGGCACCCCCGGCGCGAAGCCGGCCGTCTTCCTGCATGGCGGGCCAGGGGGCGGTATTGCGCCAGACCATCGCCGTCTGTTCGACCCGATGCGTTATGATGTGCTGCTGTTCGACCAGCGGGGATGCGGCCGGTCGACGCCGCATGCCGACCTCAACGCCAACACCACTTGGCATCTGGTTGCCGATATCGAGCGGCTGCGCGCGATGGTGGGGGTCGATCAATGGCTGGTGTTCGGCGGCAGTTGGGGTTCAACGCTGGCGCTCGCCTATGCGCAGGCGCATGCGGACCGCGTCTCGGAACTTATCCTGCGCGGTATCTTCACCATCCGGCGCAGCGAGATCGACTGGTATTATCAGCATGGTGCAAGCCGCATCTATCCCGACAAATGGGAACGCTTCATTGCCCCCATTCCGCCAGAGGAACGCGGCGATTTACTGAACGCCTATCATCGCCGCCTGACCGGGCCGGATCGCGCCGCGCAGATCGCCGCCGCCTGCGCCTGGAGCGTGTGGGAGGGCGAGACGATCCGCCTGTTACCCGACCCGGCGCTGTCGGCAGCACATGATGCAGACGATTTCGCCTTGGCCTTTGCCCGCATCGAAAATCATTATTTCGTCCATGGCGGATGGATGGAGGAGGGGCAGTTACTGCGTGATGCAGGCAGACTGGCGGGCATCCCCGGCGTCATCGTGCAGGGGCGCTACGACATGGCCTGCCCGGCCGAAACCGCCTGGGCTTTGCACAAAGCATGGCCGGAGGCACGGTTCGAAATGATCGAAGGCGCGGGTCATGCGTACAACGAACCGGACATACTCGACGCGCTGATCCGCGCGACCGATGGTTTTGCCAACTGAATAGCATAGGAGATAGTGGCATGCGGGCGATGATCATGATTGTGGCGGCTTTGGGTCTTGCCTCCTGTGGCGGCAATGATGCGCCGACGGCTGCCACGAATAATCAGGCCATGCCGGAGACAGGCGCTGCCGCGCAGGTCGCCCAACTGGATGAGGCCCAGCGCAATGGCGTGCTGGAACGTGCGATCCGTGCATCGGGCGCGGCTTGTCCGGTGGTGAGCGAGTCGGTTCGGACAGAAGTGCGCAAGGGCGTGATGGGATGGAAAGCGCAATGCGACAATGGCACCGCGCATCTCATTGAAATCACAAGTGACGGTACCGGGCGAGTGACCAGCCGCCGGGACTGAGCGGGGCCAGGCTGAGCGCCCGGTGGACGCCGCTGGAGTGGTTCCTATTCGTGCGGGCGAAGCGACCTGTTGAGACTTTCCAGCACTTCGGCGATGGGTTCGGTCACTGTTACGCTGCGGCCTTCGCCAAAGCGAATGCGGGTGCCGTCATTGACCGACGAGACGAAGGTGACCTGCGCGGCATTGACGGCGGTTTCAGTGCGGTCCGTTCCCACGAACATGACGAGCATGGCGTCCTCTCCTTTTTTATGAACGCCCAGCCTATCGCTATTTTCGTCCCGCGCCAGAGCTTTTTGCGGCGGCCCGATGAAGGCGGATCAAGCCGCGCGGATTTCGGCAATGAAACCGCCAGCGCGCGCGCCCAGCCGGTGCGCTTCGTCCGCCAATCGCCGCGCCACGGCGCGCATTTCCTGCGCGCCGTGCGCGGTGGCCAGCGCATTGTCGCTGATCGCTTGTGCGCCGGCGCGAATGTGGTCGCTGGACGATCCGGCTTCAGCGACGCTGTCGGCGATCGTACGGGTGAACGCGCCCTGTCGCGCCATCGCGTCGAACAAGGCTGTCGATAGCCGGTCGGCGCGCGTCATGGCATCGTCGATCGTCATGTGGCCCGCTGCGACATCGCCCACCGCCGCGCGGATATGGTCGATCCGTTCGCCAATGCCCGCCGCCGCCGCGCGCGTCTGCGCCGCGAGCGATTTGACTTCGCGGGCGACCACGGCAAAGCCCTGCCCCGCCTCGCCCGCGCGCGCCGCCTCTATGCCTGCGTTGAGCGCCAGCATCGCCGTTGCTCCGGCAATGGCGTCGATCAGCGCGGCAACCTCGCCAATCCCGTCCGCTTCGTCGCGTAGCGCCGCGCTTTGTGCCAGGCCCGACCGGCTCCGTGCCGCCGCCTCGCGCATCGCCGCGCCTGCATCGCGCGCTTCGGCCTCCATCGCCGCGAATAGCTGGCCCAGTTCCACGCCCCCGCTTTGCAGCGCCGCCAGCCGGTCGGCGGTCTGCACCGCCGCCACCGCCATCGCCGCTGAATCAGCGCGATCGCCGGATGCCCGGTCCGACACCTGCCCCGCCAGCACCGACAATTGCTCCGCCATCGCCACCATGTCCGCGATCAGCGCGCCGATATCGTCACGAAAGCCCCTGCTTTCGCGCGTGATCCGCTCCGCGCGTTGGGTACGCGCCAAGGCGATCCGCGCGTCGCGTTCTGCCGTGAGGCGCAACAGCAACGGCCCGCCCAGCACCCCGGCATAGCGCTCACCCTCTATCAGGATGAGTCCTTCGCATCCGCTTCCCTGCGCCGCATAGAGATCGACCATCCGCTCTACGTCCGCGTCGCGTTCGATCGTAGCGCAGGGTCGGACATGATCGTCCAGCCGCCCGCCAAAACTCGGATTGCGCAGCAGCGCATGACCGAAGGGATTGAACAGGATGCGCCGCATGTCGCGTTCATAGATCGCACCCACCGGCCTGTCAGCATCGTCCAGTACCGGCAGCAGCCGCAACCCCGCGTCGTCTTGGAAACAATCGACCGCCTCGCTGAGCGGACGGCCCAGCTTTATGACGGGACTGGTATCGGATGAGAGAAAGCGCACAGCAAGCATGCGCCTGCGTTAGCCATCAATGGTAAACAGGCGGTTAGGAATTTATGACAATAATGTTACAAGCCTTTGTATTTACAGTATTTTAGCGCGATTTTCCAAGAGTATAGCCAAAGGCCTGTTCCGCCAATTTTACTACCGCAGGGTCGGCCGCCGGGAAGTCCATCGGCACGAGTTGCTCCAACCGTTCAGCAACATAGGTCAGCGCCGCGATCCGCCCGGTCTTGCGATGATTATTGTCGATGACGTGCCACGGGGCATGCTTGGTATCGGTCTTCTTGAACATCGCGTGCATTGCGTCGAGATAGTCGTCCCGGCGCGCGCGATTGCGATAATCGTCGGTTCCGGTTTTCCACCGCTTCCACGGCGTATCGAGCCGCTGGGCCAGTTGTTCGTCCTGGGTTTCCTGGGTGATGTGGACGAACAATTTGACCATGTTCATGCCGGCATCGGTCTGCTGCTTTTCGAAGGCGTTGATCTCGTCATAACCGCGCTTCCAGTCGGCCTTCTTGGCGAAACCTTCGACCCGTTCCACCAGCACACGGCCATACCAGCTACGATCGAAGATCGCGATGTTGCTGCTGGCGGGGAGTCGGGTCCAGAAACGCCACAGGAAATGATGGTCGCGCTCGACCTCATTGGGCGCGGCGATGGGATGGACCTGATAAAAACGCGGGTCCCAATCAGCCGACATCCGCTTGATGATCCCGCCCTTGCCCGCGGCGTCCCAGCCCTCCAGCAGGATGACGCTACGCCGCTTGTGCAGGATATGCGCGACCTGAATCTTGGCCAGCCGCTCCTGCAAGGCCGCCAGCGTCGCATCATAATCGCCATCGAATTTCGGCGCGGATTCATAGTCGGTCAGGGTGATTGTCATGCGGCCATCATGACGCTGCACGGGGACGCTGTCGAGGCTCAACGCTGGCGAGGCTCAACCCCGGCGCAGCAGCCTGACGACGCCCAGCGCCATGATCGCCGACAGCGCGTAGCTGGCCAGCAACTGGCTGGTCCAATGCCCGCCCATCGTCACCCGCGCGGCCCAGCCCGCAACCATCCAGCCGATCGCAACCCAGCCGATCGCCCGCACCACGGCGCGCCGATCCGCCAGCGCGACGATCGCCAACAGGCCGATCGTCGCGCCGGTGAGCAATCCATAGGTCGAGGGCAGGCCGGAGGATGAACTGGGCTTGGCGACCGCGACCAGCGCAGCCAGCGGACGGGGTGAATGGACGTAGAAACGCAGCAGGCCGTCCGCCGTGATCGCCAAGGCAAAGCTGATCGGCGCGGCAAGCGCCATGCGCGCGCCGTGCAGCATATGGAGCAGGATGGCGACCGCCAGCGTCATCGCCCACATCCATGGCTCGGTCGCACTCTTGGTCATGATATTGGCCCAGCCGGGCTGATTCCCGAACAGCGCCTGCAAGCCGCGCGTCAGCGCCGCTTCACCCGGCAACGGCCCCTGCAGCGCCCAGTTGAGCAGGCCGAGCAGCAGGCCGATCGCGCAAAGCGGGAGCAGCGGACGGCGGATCATGGTCCTGCGGGTCTTCATGCAGCGCTCCTAAACACAGAGCATGACAAAGCCGGGTCAGCCCTTGGCCTGCGGCTCCACCACGCGGACATGGAGTTCGCGCAACTGCTTGAACTCGGCGGCGCTGGGCGCGCCCATCAGCAGGTCTTCGGCGCGCTGGTTCATCGGGAACAGCGTGATTTCGCGCAGATTCTGCGCGCCGCACAGCAGCATCACGATGCGATCGACGCCAGCGGCCATACCACCATGCGGCGGCGCGCCGTACTGGAAGGCGCGATAGAGGCCGCCGAAACGCTCTTCGACATCCTGCTGTGACAGGCCGACCAGCTCGAACGCCTTGACCATCAGTTCTGGCGACTGGTTGCGGATCGATCCCGATGCGATTTCGAACCCGTTGCAGACCATGTCGTACTGATAGGCGTTGATCGTCAGCGGATCCTGATTGTTCAGCGCGTCGAGGCCACCCTGCGGCATGGAGAAGGGGTTGTGCGCAAAATCGACCGACTTGCTATCCTCATCATATTCGTAGAAGGGGAAGTCCACGATCCAGCACAGGTCGAACCGATCCTTGTCGATGAGGTCGAGCGTTTCGCCCACGCGGGTCCGGGCGAGGCCCGCCAGCTTGGCCGCCTGCGATTCCTTGCCAGCCGCGAAGAACACGCCGTCATTCGCGCCAAGGCCCAGCGCCGCGATCAGCTTGGCGGTCGCTTCCTCGCCATGATTTTTGGCGATCGGGCCACCGGGTACGCCATCCTTGATGTTGATATAGCCAAGGCCCGAATAGCCTTCGCCGCGCGCCCAATTATTCATTTCGTCGAAGAATTTGCGGCTGCCAGCGCCAGCGCCCGGTGCCGGAATCGCGCGGATGACGCTGCCGCTATCGACCAGGCTGGCGAAGATGCCGAAGCCCGAACCCACAAAATGCTCGGTGACATCGGTAATTTCGATCGGATTGCGCAGGTCCGGCTTGTCGCTGCCATATTTCAGCAGCGCTTCGGCATGGGGAATGCGGCGGAAGCTGCCCGCGGGCGTCACTGGCTTGCCGTCGGCGAATTTCTCGAAGATCTGGGCGATGACCGGCTCCATCGTGTCCCACACTTCTTCCTGCGTGACGAAGCTCATTTCGAGATCGAGCTGGTAGAATTCGCCGGGCAGTCGGTCGGCGCGCGGGTCTTCATCGCGGAAACAGGGAGCGATCTGGAAATAGCGGTCGAAGCCTGCGACCATCAGCAACTGCTTATATTGCTGGGGTGCCTGCGGCAGGGCATAGAATTTGCCCGCATGGATGCGGCTCGGCACCAGGAAATCGCGCGCGCCTTCGGGGCTGGAGGCGGTCAGGATCGGCGTCGAATATTCGGTGAAGCCCGCATCTTCCATCCGGCGGCGCATGTCGGAAATGATCTTCGTGCGCTTGACTATATTGCCATGCAGCGTTTCGCGCCGCAGGTCGAGGAAGCGGTAGCGCAGGCGGATATCTTCGGGATAATCCTGCTCGCCCGCGACCGGCAACGGCAGTTCGGCGGCGGTGGACAGCACCGTCACGCTGTCGGCGACAATCTCGATCGCGCCGGTTTCCATCTTGGGGTTGGTGGCTTCGGGACCGCGCGCGACGACCGTGCCGTCGATGGTCACGACCGATTCGAGCCGCAGACCTTCCAGCACGTGCAGCGCTTCGCTGTCGGCCTTCGCCACCACCTGGCTGATGCCATAATGGTCGCGCAGGTCGATGAACAACACGCCGCCATGATCGCGCTTGCGATGGACCCAGCCGGACAGGCGGACGGTCGCGCCGACATCGGCTTCACGAAGGGCGCCGCAAGTGTGGGTGCGATAGGCGTGCATGGCGTTTGGGTTCTTTCAGCTTCGTTTTACGGAAATGACAAAGTGTTGCAGCCGGGTTATGGGCTGGAACGTCGACTAGCGACGAGCCCGCCAGGGAGCGGGCCTGCCCATAATAAGATCGAAGACTATATGCAAATTCATCCGCTGATTACCGACAGCAAGACCCTGGCCGCATTTTGTGCCCGTATCGCAAAATCCCCCTACATCGCGGTCGATACCGAATTCATGCGCGAGAACAGCTATTGGCCCGAACTGTGCCTGGTGCAGGTCGCCGACCCGCATGAGGCCGCCGCGATCGACCCGATGGCGCCGGGCATCGACCTTACACCCCTGCTCGACCTGATGTGCGAGAATGAGGATGTGCTGAAGATTTTTCATGCGGGCGGGCAGGATATCGAGATCGTCCACAACCTGACCGGCAAGACGCCGCACCCGATGTTCGATACCCAGATCGCGGCGATGGCGCTCGGCCTTGGCGAACAGATTGGCTATGGCAATCTGGTCGAGGCGTGGATGGGCGTGCAGCTCGACAAGGGCGCGCGTTTCACCGATTGGGCGCGCCGTCCGCTCGACAAACGCCAGATCGACTATGCGATTGGCGACGTCACCTACCTCATTCAGATATTCCCCAAGATGCTGGAAGAATTGCGCAAAACCGGGCGCGGCGATTGGCTCGACCAGGAAATGGAGCGGATCAGCGACCCGTCCAATTATGAAAATCTGCCCGAAGAAGCGTGGAAGCGCGTCCGCATCGCTAGCAAGAAAGCCGATGTGCTGGGCCGGTTGAAGGCGCTGGCCGCCTGGCGCGAGATCGAGGCGCAGGACAAGAATCTGCCGCGCGGCCGCATCGTCAAGGACGAGACGCTGGCCGACATTGCCAGCCACCCGCCGCGCACCCAGGAAGATCTGGGCAAGGTGCGCGGCCTGTCCGCCACCTGGCGCACCAATGATATCGGCGCGCGGCTGATGAACGCGATCGCCAAGCATCAGCCGCTCAGCAAGGACGAAATGCCCGACCGCGAACCGCGCCGTCCGGGCCTTGGCAAGGATGGCGCGCTGGTCGCGGACCTGCTCAAGCTGCTGCTCAAGATCCGCTCGCGCGACATCAACGTCGCCTCCCGCCTGCTGGCACGGTCCGACGATATCGAGGCGCTGGCGGCGGGCGTGCGCGATGGCCTGTCGATCCTGGAAGGCTGGCGCTACGAACAATTTGGCCGCGATGCAGTGGACCTGGTCGAAGGACGACTGGCCTTCGCGGTCAAGGGCGGACGTTTGAAGATGACGCGGACGGAGTAATCCCCTACCTCCGTTCGGGCTGAGCCTGTCGAAGCCCCACACTTCCTTTTCAAAGAAAAGTGCAGCCCTTCGACAAGCTCAGGGCGAACGGATATTATGTGTTAGGAGAGAAACATCATGCACCGCATCATGTCGCTGACCGCCGCGCTAGTCCTGACCGCCTGCGCCACCACCACCCCGCCCGTCACGGCCGATGGCTCCTGCAACCACGACAGTCTCGCCCGCTTCACCGGGCAGAAAGCCACGGCCGACAGCGGCGCCGCCTTGCTCCAGGCGTCAGGCGCAAAGACGTTGCGCTGGGGCGGTCCCGGCATGGCGATGACGATGGACTTCCGTCCGGATCGGCTGACGGTCAGCTATGACGACGCGATGCTGATCACCTCGGCGCGGTGCGGGTAAAGCGCCCGGCTCTTATTTCGTCCCCTTACCCACTGTCTTGAGCGCCGCACCGACAGCGGCGGCCGATTGCCGAAAGGCAGCAATCTCTGCGCCGTCCAGGTCGGGCGTCAGGACACGCTCGACACCCCCGGCACCCAATATGCAGGGCAGGCTCAGATAGAGGTCGTCTATACCGAACTGCCCCGTCAGATGCGCGGATACGGGCAGGATCACATGTTCATTGCGGACGATGGCTTCGCAAATTCGCACGATCGCGGTTCCGATTCCGAACGACGTATGGCCCTTGCCCTCAATGATTCGATAGGCCGCCTGGCGAACCTGCTGGTTCAGGGATTCCGGTGCGATCGGTCCGGCATCCGCCGCAAATCGGGCGATCGGGGTGCCGCCGACCGTCGCGATCGACAGCGCGGCGAAGGATGTGTCGCCATGCTCCCCCAGGATCATGGCGTCGATGGAAGCCGGGGCGATCGCCAACTGCCGGGCGAGGAGCGCGCGCAGGCGATTGGAATCCAGCAAGGTGCCCGTGCCGATCACACGCGCATGGGGCAGCGCGCTTTCCTGCTGCGCGACCATCGTCATGACATCGACGGGGTTGGCCGCGACCAGGATGATGCCGTCGAACCCAGCCGCCATCAACTGGCCCACGCAACTGCGCACGATGTCGGCGCTGCGCCCGGCGACCGACAATCGGCTTTCGTCGCCATGAGTCGCTGCCCCGGCCGTCAGGATGACGATCCGTGCCGATGCGGCATCCTGATAGCCCCCCGCCCGCACGATCGCGGGACGCGCTAGTCCGCCAGCGTCGGCGATGTCCGCCGCCTCCGCCGCCGCCAGCACAGCATCATTGTCGATGAGGATGATTTCCCGAAACAAGGCGCGCAGCATCAGCGCATAGGCGGTGGTGGCGCCGACATGGCCAGCGCCGATGATCGCGACGCGTCCCTGATCCTGTCCCATGGCTCATCCTGTTCGGTTAAGAGGGTGAATTTCAGTGCTGACGCACCGTAGGCAACCTACAGGCTTAGCTTGCGTCGCGCCACGTTCCGGGCTCCACGCCATCGAGTGTCCAGTCTCCGATCCGCCAGCGCACCAGGCGCAGCGTGGGATGTCCGACGGCCGCGGTCATGCGGCGCACCTGGCGGTTCTTGCCCTCGCGGATGGTCAGGCTGATCCAGCAATCGGTGACGGTCTTGCGGAACCGCACCGGCGGGTCGCGTGGCCAGAGCGCAGGGTCGTCGATCCGCTCGACCTCCGCGGGCAATGTCCGCCCGTCCTTGAGCGTCACGCCACGCCGCAGCGTGTCGAGCGCCACCTCGTCCGGCTCGCCCTCGACCTGCGCCAGATAGGTTTTGGGCATCTTGAAGCGCGGGTCGGCGATCCGCGCCTGCAATCGCCCGTCGTCGGTCAGCAGCAGCAACCCTTCGCTGTCCGTGTCCAGCCGACCGGCGGGATAGACGCCCGGCACGTCGATAAAATCCTTGAGCGTCGGGCGCTCCGGGCCGTTCGGCTCCGGGGTGAACTGACACAGGACATTGAAGGGTTTGTTGAACAGGATCAGCGTCATCGTCGTCATTCCCCCTCGTCAAAGGCAACGCTGCCCTGATCGATCAGCGCCGCGATCAGCGTCAGCGCCGTGTCGGACCCGGCCAGCGCAGGATCGACCATCAGGTCGCCGCGCCCGCACAAAGCGCGCGCCAATAGCGCGCCATCCCCAACGCAATCGAAACTCTGCCCGTCCACGAACAGGGTCACGGCGTCGTCCGCCTGCGCCATGAAGGCGAAGCGGCTGGCGGGATTGCGGCACAACGGCACCTGGGCCGCGATCAGTGCGCGGGCCATATTGACGTCAGCGGGCTCTTCGGGCTGCCAATCGGTGTCGGCATATTTGGGCTGGCTGCTATAGGCGCCGAACCAGCGGGCGAAGGTCGCCCGGTCGCTCAGCGCTTCCAGCACCAGCCCGTGCAGCCGGTCGATCGCCGAGGCGGCGATCTCGCCGGGATGGTCCTGCCGCACCAGGTCGGGATCGGCATAGCGATCCTCATCCGGCATGGCATCGACCAGATGCTCGCTCCAATGTTCGACCAGTTCGGCGCGGGATGGTGCACGGAAGCCAATCGAATAGGTCATGCAATCATCGCCTACCGCGACGCCATCATGCGCGAAACAGGGCGGGACATAGAGGATGTCGCCCGGTTCCAGCACCCATTCGTCGGTCGCGTGAAAATCCGCGATCAGGCGCAGGTCGTCATGCGGCAAGAGCGGCGTCGCGCTGTCGCAGCGCGGCCCCACCCGCCAGCGCCTGCGGCCCAGGCCCTGCACCAGAAACACGTCATATTGGTCGAAATGCGCGCCCACGCCGCCGCCATCGCTGGCATAGCTGACCATCACATCGTCGATCCGCCAGTCTGGCACGAAGCGGAAGGGGGCGATCAGCGCCGCGACGTCGGGCACATGCTGGTCCACCGCCTGCACCAGCAAGGTCCAGCGGTCGCGCCCCAGATCGCCAAAGCGGGTTTCGGGCAGTGGCCCGCTCTCCATCGCCAGCCGATCGCCCGCCGCCATGATGAGGCGGGACTCCACCCCCTCTTCGCAGGCCAGCCCGGCCAGTTCGTCGGGCTCCAGCGGATTGCGCCAGTCCTTCCAAGGATTGCGGATGAGCGCAGGCGTCTTCTGCCAATGGGTGCGCAGGAAGTAATCGATATCGAAATGGGCAAATTGCATGATCCCGCCCTGCCGGTTGGGCGCGCGCCTGTCAAAGCGCGATCACAGTTCCAGCCCGATGAGCGTGCCGCTGCCGATCCGGTCGATATAGCGTTTGCCGTCAATTTCCAGCCAGTCGGGCGTCACTTCCAGCCGTCGCCCCTTGATCGTCGTGCGCAGATGCTCGACCGCGATGCGATTGCGAGTCACGATGCGCAGGACGGCCAGCCCGTCGCCCCGCGCCGCCATCATCGAATAACGATCGCCGCGCAGCAAAAAGTGCCAGCTGCCATCGGTCGGCAGCCATTCATTGCCGTCGATCACCTGCACCGGCTCGCCATCCGGCCCGCCCAGCCGCACGCTGATCCGAGTCGCGCCATTGATCCGGCGCGGCGGGGCGAAGATCAGGATCGGCTCGCCCTCCAGCGTGATCGGGATCGGGGTATCGCGAAGCACCCTTGATCCGCCGACGATCAGGTGCGGCAGTTCAGACGAAAAGGGCAGCCGGTCGCGCGCGAAATGCCGCTGGCGCACTACCGGGTTGGCGTGGAAACTATGGACCTGGGTTGGGGTGAGCCGCCCTTCCTCGACCAGGCCGTGGCAGGTCGGGCATAGCAGCGTAGCGCCCGGCCCGTCGGGCAATCCCAGATAGCGATAGAGGGTGACGCCGCAGCGCACGCAGGCAAAACCGCATGCCTGGCGGATATCCGCGCGCTGCTCGGCCGTCAAATCCGGCAATGAAGGCATCACACGCAGGCCTACCATCCAGAGCACCCTTTTATGAGCGCCGTGCCGCATAATGCGACCGGCGGTCCTTTCTGGCGTCCATCCTGCCTGCGGGGATGCTCTGATGCGGCTCCCTTGTGGTTGCTATCGTTGGAATATTTGCGCGCAAGTCAAGCGCGGCGTGCAATATGCCCTAGCGCTGCGGCAAAAGGTCGAGGTTGCGGGCGGCCGCCAACGCCCGGATTCGGCCGGGGCGTGGCATGTTCTTGATCGCGATTTCCGCTACGTCGCCTGCGCTGAACATCTCCACATGGCCGACATCGAAGATGCGCTGGCCCAGGCTTTGGGTGATGCGGATACTGCGGATGCTCGACAAGGCGACCTCCGTCCGCTGCTTGGACAACAGTCCCCGCTCCAGCAGCACTTCCCGCTCGGACAACGCCAGCCGTTCGCCTTTGTGCATCACCCACCAGATGGCGATGGCCACTATGCCGACGACTGACAGCAGCAGCAGCGTGAACAGCAGGGGGTGCGCCCGGAACATGGCGGGGTTTTCGTCATACAGCCAGGTGTCGCTCATGCTGCCTCCCGCGCGTGGACCGGCGCGGTTTGACCACGCCGCCCCCTTGCCGTCAAGCGAGTCGCCATGCTGCCTGGTTAACCAAATATTCGTGCTGTGATAGTAGACGGTTCTGGAGAATGGGAACGGCCATGGCACGTAATCTGTACGATATGGAGGATCGCAGCACGGACCGGGACAGCCGCTGGCTGCACGAGCAGCAGGAGCGGCGCACCCGCATCGTGCCGGTAGGCATAATCCTTGTCGCGCTCGCCATAGCGGGGCTGGCCATTTATTTGCTCAAGGATTCCTTGCCGGGCGCGGGCAAAGGCGCGTCAGCCAATTCGCCCACAAGCATCAGCGCATCCTTTGCAGCCTGCGACGACCTGAACGGCGAGGCCTGCGTCCTTACGGCCAACAGCTACGCCTATCAGGGTCGCCGCTATCATCTGTCCGACATCAGCGTACCCGCCGAAACCGACGCTCTTTGCCCGGAAGAGGCGCAGAAGGCGCAACGTGGCCGGATGGCGCTGCTGACACTTCTCAACGGTGGCCAATTCGACGCCCGGCCTGATCCGGCCGACGCCGATCCCGCCGCACGCAGGTTGACCCGTGACGGCGTGTCGCTGGGCCAGATCATGATTCTCAAGGGCCATGCCCGTCCCTGGTCCGCCACGCCGATCGACTGGTGCGCATCTTGACGCAGCGCACGGACGGACGCCCCCTTCCCACTCGGCTTGTCGCAAAACCGCCCCCATGGCCGGTCGGCTTTACAGGCTGTTAGCATCTCCTGTCTTACGCCTTGATGGTGTAGGAGGACGTTCGGTGCAGACAGGATGCCAGGGTTGCCGGTCGCAAGCCCATCAATTCGACATCGCCATGGCGTTTCAACCCATTGTCGATATCCAGACGGGACGGCCTTTCGCGTTCGAGGCGCTGGTGCGCGGCCCGAATGGCGAGGGCGCGGGCGAGGTTATGGCGCAGATCACGCCGGAGAATCGCTATGCCTTCGACCAGCAATGTCGCGTCGCGGCGATCGAGGGCGCTGTCGCGGCAGGCATTCTTGATACTGACGCGAAGCTGTCGATCAATTTCCTGCCCAATGCCGTCTATTCGCCCGTCGCCTGCATCCAGTTGACCCTGAAGACCGCGCAGAAGACCGGATTTCCTACCGAGCGCCTGATCTTCGAATTCACCGAAAATGAGGAGATGGTCGATTCCGACCATGTCGGGACCATCATCGATTCCTACCGAAAAATGGGATTCGGCACCGCAATCGACGATTTCGGGGCGGGCCATGCGGGCCTGGGGCTGCTGGCCAAATTCAAGACCGACTATATCAAGCTCGACATGGACCTGATCCGGGGTCTCGACACCAGCCTGCCGCGCCGGATGATCGTGGAGGGCGTGCTGCGCATCGCCCAATCGCTGGGCATCATCGTCATTGCCGAAGGGATCGAGACGGTCGGCGAATATGACGCCCTGTGCAAGATGGGGGTGCGCTATATTCAGGGCTATCTGCTGGCCCGGCCGGGTTTTAAGAGCCTGCCCGTCGCCACTTTACCGGGCGGTGATCGCCAAGCCGCCGTCGCCTGACCGGCGCGCCTGCACCGCCGCCAGCACATCGCCTGCCAACCGCGCATAGTCCGCGCAGGCCCGCTGCATCGCTACCTCGCTATCGACCGCGCGCAAGCGGCCGAAACATAGCCGGTTCTGCGCCGCGCGCAGGCCGCGCAGCACCATGCGCCCTTCGCCCTTCAGTCCCAGTTGCGGCCCGGCCCGGTGCCAGGCTTCGGCCGCGCTGGAGAGGCGACTGCCAGGCCGGACGCCGGGATCATCCCCTGCCCCCGCCCCCAGCCGGTCGATCCGCCGCGCTTCGGCGATCAGGTCGGTGAGGAACAAGTCGAGTTCGCGCAGGCCGTTGCCGATCATCTTGGCAGGCATGGCGCGGCGGCGGTCGCTGGCCGCATCGGGACAAAGCCCCAGCGACATGCCATTGGCAAGAAACGCCGCCGCCCGTTCGATCCGCGCCACTTGCCCTGCGATCGGCGCCATCTGCGCCAGCGACGCGGGACGGACAGGCGCGCCGCTCATCGCTTCTTTACGAACTCCGCGCGCAGCACCAGCCCTTTGATCCCGTCATGGCGGCAGTCAATTTCCTGCGCGTCGCCGGTCAGACGGATCGATTTGATCAGCGTGCCGCGCTTGAGCGTCTGCCCCGCGCCCTTGACCACCAGATCCTTGATCAGTGTCACCTGATCGCCATCGGCCAGCAAATTGCCCACCGCGTCGCGCACTTCGACCGCATCGGCGGCATCGCCTGCCTCGGTCAATTGCGACGCAGGCACCCACTCGCCCGACGCCTCGTCGAACACATAATCTTCGTCGCTCATGTCACTCTCTCCATAATTTAACGCCGCTCTATCAGCGCGCGTTCGGCGGGCGTGATGGCGAACAGGCGGCAGGTGATGGCATGCAGTTCCGCCTCCAACTCGCGCAACGTGACGGCCAATCGCGACAACGCGGCTTGTCGTTCGATGATCTGGTCCCGCACCGCTGGTGGTGCTTCATCGGCCACCGCCCGCAAAAGATCGACCAACCGCTTGGCATTGCCGCGTCCATTGGGTTCAAAGCCAAGCGCAATCGCCTGCCACTGCGCCAGCCAAAATGGTCCCTGCTGCGCGTCGGCATAGACGCGCGCCGCGATCGCACCGTCGATCGTCAACTGCACCTCGCCATCGTCCAGCCGCGCCTCGATAACCGAATCGATGCGGATCAGGTCGTCAATACGGGCAAGTGCGGCGTCAATCTGTTCGGGTTGCACCCGATTGGCATAGGCGGCCCGCGCCACCGGGCCGGGCAGATTGCGGACTTCGGCCTCAATCTGCTGCTTGGACTGGACATCGGGCAATAACCACTCATGGGGACGGCGGCGACGCGCCAGCGTGCTCAGCCGATCTTCCAGACCCCGGCGCAAGCGCAGCCTTTCGCTATAGCCCGCCTGCAAATCTTCGGCGATCGCGGCGACCGCCGCCTGATCAGCGGGGTTGGCCTGCGGGATGGGCAATGGCGCGATAAACTGTTTATTGGCGGACAAATAATCCCCCCGAAACGGCTTGGACAGCCAGCGGAATAGCATGTCGGTGGCAGGTGCACCCAATATGCCGCCCAGATAGGCCAGGTTGACACCAGGGGCCGGTAACACGCCTCCCACATCAACATTGTCACAATAGACTGCGCCTGGCGCATCCATAGCCAGGCGAAGGCCAGGAACCAGCCGAGGTACGATCAACTTCGGCAATTCCTGCTTGTCGAGATTCTGGCTGCGGCCGAACCGATACCATTGGTCATCGTCGAACGCGCGGCTTTCCCGTGCCCGCAATTCGGCTTCGCTGCGGCGCAGCCAGGCCCAAGCCTTTGGAAACTGCTCCGCCATTTCGTCGGGCGTCCACAGTCGGGCGCCGTCCCCGGTCAAAGCGTAAGGAAACAGTAGATATGTCCCGGTGGCGGGCGCGATGAAGCGTTTGGCTTCCGCCCCCGACACCAGCGGCTTCATGACGGCATCTTCGATCTCCACCTCGATCGCGGGCTGATCGACGCCGCCGCTGCGTCGGGCGGGGCGCAGATAGCGCCCGTTGGCGCGCTTTTCGAGATGATAGATATGGTCGGCGCTTGTCTGGATGCCGACAATGATGCCGCGCGTCACATCCGGATGATCCAGCCGACGGCATGTTTGGTTCAGCCGCGCCATCAACCCGCGAATGATATCAGGCGCCAGCAACCAGGGCGCACCGCCACCATCCAGTTCGGCATAGGGGATCATGGCATCGGGCACAGCCCAGTTTACCTTCGCCAGATCACCATCGCGGGCGAAGGCCACGGCCAGCGCATCATTGGGCGATGCCGTGAAAATCTGGATCGACGTGTAGATTGTTGCTTCTTCGAAAATCTGGTGCGACCGGAAATCGATCCATCGCGCCAGATGCCGCCCTGCAACCACCTGCCGCCGCAGCGCTTCGCCATATTCCAGCGTCGGCCACAGGTTGGGCGCAATATAGCCCATCCGCCCTTGCGGTCCCAGCAGCCCCAACCCCTTTTCAATGAAGGGCAGATAGAGGTCGAAATTGCCGGTCTGAGTCGATGTGTAGAAGGGCTGGTCAGCGGCATCCCGGCCATCGCGCAGAAAACGGGCGGTTTCGTCATAGACCCGCCGAAAATGCTGCAGCTTCACATAGGGAGGGTTACCAATGATGACATCAAAGCCGCCCTGCGCAAAAACTTCAGGAAAGGCATCCTCCCATTGGAAGGGGGCGACCCGTTCGATCGTCGCGGGCTGCAACGGTCCCCGGTCCAGCAGGCGCAGGTCCACCAGGCTATTGCCGCACCGGATGGTATGATCGAACCGGGACAATGGTTCGCGCGCGCGCGCCGAATGCAGCCAGAGCGACAATTGGGTGATTTCCACCGAGAGGGGATTAATGTCCACGCCATAGAGATTGGTCGCCAGGATATGGCGGGTCAGCGCGGCATCCTCCAGCCAGAAACCGCTACCCAACTCCCGCCGCTTGTCTTGCACCCGGCGAAATTCCGCAAACAGCCAGGCATAGGCCGAAATCAGAAAAGCGCCCGATCCGCACGCCGGATCGACGATGCGAATGGCCTGCACCCGATCCCAATAGGCATCGACCACGGCCAAAGTCGGCTCTGCATCATCGCGCCAGCCCGCGTCCTGTCGCCATTGCTCCAACAGCGGCCCGGCGGTCTCTTCGATAATCCGGTTCACGATCGGTTCGGGCGTATAATAAACGCCGTCCCGTTTGCGCTTCGTAATGACGCTTAGCGACAGTCGATCTTCGGCCTGCGCCTCCAATATCTCCAGATCGACCAGCGATTGTTCAAAGATATGTCCAAGCGTGTAGAGGCCAAGACTGTTCTGGCCGTCGCCATCCGAGGCAAAATTATAGGTCGCCGCCAGATAGAGCAGCGTATCCTTGTCCGCAGCCGTTGTCGCTTCATTGCGGCCCTGCCCTCGCGAACAGAATAAGTGATTAGGCAGATCGAGTCGATCGAGCAGCGGATCTGGCTCAAACAAGCCACCGTTAAAGCGATGAATGGCATCATCGCCAATCTGGCCACCCCGGTCCATCGCGCGAAAGATGCGCTGAATATCCTGCCAGATGCGGGTGTCTTCGGGGTCATAGAAACGGTCGAGGCTGCGCTCCTTCAACAGGTCGCGCAGCATGTGCGGTGGAAAAGCGACACGGCCACCCATGTCCTCAGTGAACATGACGAACACCAACCGGTCGAGCAGCTTTTGGGCGACGCGCAGCTTTTGCCGATTGGTGACATCATCCAGTGGCTGCAACTGAACCGCATTGTATAGCCTATGGCGATAGTCGCTATATTCTTTGTAAAATGCGTGCTCCAGCCGCTTCTGGGTTACCCCTTGCCGCTCGATCAACCGTTCCAGCCGGGTGCGGCCATAATCGCTGAGCAGCATGTCCGGGCGCAATAAACGCCAGAACAGGAAACGGGAAAACTGGTCTTCCTCCCGATCGCCCAGCAGGGACGGACCGCCATCGAACAAGCCACCCTGGTCAGGCGCCGTTATACGAAATGACAGGTAGCTTTGTGGTGCGCGGTCATACCAGTAAAGGCGAAACTGGTTCATGTCCGTCACAAGCGCAAAGCGCGGCAGCACGGCGGCATTTTCAAACAGGCCACGACGGGCGAAAATCAGATAATCCAGCGCTTGTCGTGCGGGAGAACGGCTATTGCCCTTGCGCGCTTGTGGCTTGTCGAGATCACGACCTACGCCTTTGAACTCGCACAAGACCTGCGCGACAGTCGTGCCGCCTTCGCCGAAATGGCCCAGCGCCAGATCAGCACTGCCACCCTGTCCGCCTGCCCCGGCACCGGGCACGGCAAATTGCTGTTGCATCGTCCAATGATCGCCATGGCCATCGGGACGGTAACCCCAGGTATCTTCGAAAAACCGGCCGATAAAAGCCGCTTCTATTTCGGCCTCACCGCGTATCCTGCGGCCGTTCCATCCACGCAGTCGATCGAGCAGCGTTTCGTCATCGCCGCGCGCCTTGTAGATGTCATATTCGGCGGCGAATTCGCTTCTAAGGAATGTATTTTCGAGCAGCGGCTTGAACGGCTCGACCACTACCCCTCATCCCCCATGCGCAGCGCGGCGATGAAGGCTTCCTGCGGAATCTGGACCGAGCCATATTCGCGCATCCGCTTTTTGCCTTCCTTCTGCTTGTCGAGCAGCTTCTTCTTGCGGCTGATGTCGCCGCCATAGCATTTGGCGGTGACGTCCTTGCGCATCGCCGCGATGGTTTCGCGCGCGATCACCTTGCCGCCAATCGCCGCCTGGATCGGGATTTTGAACAAATGGCGGGGGATCAGATCCTTGAGCCGCTCGCACATGCCGCGCCCGCGCGATTCGGCGGTGCCGCGATGGACGATCATGGACAGCGCATCGACCGGCTCTGAATTGACCATGATACTCATCTTGACGAGGTCGCCCTCGCGATAGCCGATCTGATGATAGTCGAAGCTGGCATAGCCCCGGCTGATGGATTTCAGGCGATCGTAAAAGTCGAACACCACTTCGTTGAGCGGCAGTTCATAGGTCACCTGCGCGCGGCCGCCGACATAGGTGAGGTTCTTCTGGATGCCGCGCCGATCCTGGCACAGCTTCAGGATGGAGCCGAGATATTCGTCGGGGCAATAAATGATCGCCTCGATCCACGGCTCCTCGATCTCGTCGATCTTGGTGGGGTCGGGCATGTCGGCCGGATTGTGCAGTTCGATCTCGCCCGCGCCATAGGTGAGCTGGATCTTGTAGACCACCGACGGCGCGGTGGTGATGAGGTCGAGATCATATTCGCGCGTCAGCCGCTCCTGGATGATCTCCAGATGGAGCAGCCCCAGGAACCCGCAGCGGAAGCCGAAGCCGAGCGCCGCGCTGCTTTCCATTTCGAAGGAGAAGCTGGCGTCATTGAGGCGCAGCTTGCTGATCGAGTCGCGCAGTTTGTCGAAGTCGTTGGCGTCCACAGGGAACAGGCCGCAGAACACCACCGGCTGGACTTCCTTGAAGCCTGGCAGCGGCTTGGTCGCGCCATTTTTGACCGTGGTGATGGTGTCGCCGACGCGAGTCTGCGCGATTTCCTTGATCTGCGCGGTGATGAAGCCGATCTCGCCCGCGGCCAGTTCGGGCAGTTGCTCGATCTTGGGGCGCATGCAGCCGACGCGGTCGATCAGATGTTCGGTGCCGCCGATCATGAACTTGATCGCCTGGCCCTTCTTGATGACACCATTGACCACGCGGACGAGGATGACGACGCCGAGATAGGGGTCGTACCAGCTATCGACCAGCATCGCTTCGAGCGGGGCGTTGCGGTCGCCCTTGGGCGGGGGGATTTTCTTGACGATGGCTTCGAGGATTTCGTCGATGCCGATGCCGGACTTGGCGCTGGCCAGTACCGCTTCGGAGGCATCCAGGCCGATGACGTCCTCGATTTCCTTGCGCACCTTTTCGGGTTCTGCAGCGGGCAGGTCGATCTTGTTGAGCACCGGCACGATCTCATGATCATGCTCGATCGACTGATAGACGTTGGCCAGCGTCTGCGCTTCCACGCCCTGCGCAGCGTCCACGACCAGCAGCGCGCCTTCGCATGCGGCAAGCGAGCGGCTGACTTCATAGGCGAAGTCGACATGCCCCGGCGTGTCCATCAGGTTCAGCTCATAGGTCTGGCCATCCTTGGCAACATAATCCAGGCGCACCGTCTGCGCCTTGATCGTGATGCCGCGCTCCTTTTCGATATCCATATTATCAAGGACTTGCGCGCTCATCTCGCGGTCGGTCAGGCCGCCGGTGCGTTGGATGAGACGGTCGGCCAGGGTCGACTTGCCATGGTCGATATGGGCGATGATGGAAAAGTTACGGATATGCGAAAGCTCGGTCATGCGCCGCGCCGTAGCAGCAGTTGGCGTCCCTGTCAGCAGGATCACGCACGTCCGCGAACACGATGACAAGCCGTGTCATTTTCCCGACCTTGCTTGGAAGCATAACCGGCTTGTGATAAGGTTCGCGCAAAATAACGGGCGCGCTCAATTTCGGTGGAACAGGCAACAAATGGGGGCCTCAACAATGCGACTATTGAAGACGCTGACCGCGATGGCGGTCTGCTTGGTATTGGCGACACCGCAAGCCATGGCTGCGGACAAGGGATCATCCGGCCGTCAGGCACAGACCAAGAAGCAGATGGAAATTCCCCGCTGCACCAAGCGGTTGGGTACGGCGGCGATCGTCGAACCGGACAATCAGTGGTGGCGGGAATTGAGCCTGGGCAGCCCCGAAGCGATCATCAAATTGTTCGTGCAGCAATCGGGATGCTTTGGCCTGGTCAATCGGGGCCGGTCGATGGCCAGCCGCAACCTCGAACGCGCCATGGCGGATTCGGGCGAGTTGCAAGCCGGGTCGAACCTGGGCCGGGGCCAGGTGAAGGCGGCGGATTATTTCATCCAGCCCGATATTGTGACCACCAACAAGAATAGTGGCGGTAACGCGCTGGGCGGTATGCTGGGTGGCATGCTCGGTGGACGTGTCGGCGGCGCCTTACTGGGCGGCATCTCGATCAAGAAGAGCGAGGCCAATGTCATGCTCTCCGTCGTCAACGCGCGCACGACCGAGGAAGAAGTGATGGCCGAAGGCTATTTCCGCAAATCAGACCTCAGCTTCGGCGGTGGCGGCGGCCTTGGCTGGATGGGTGGCCTCGCTGCCGTCGGCGGTGGCGGCTATCAGAATACCGAGATCGGCCAGGTGATCGTCCTCGCCTATCTGGACGCCTATACCAAGATGGTGACGCAGATGGGCGGTCTGCCCGAAAATGCTGCGGCAGCCGCGCCGGTCGCGCAGTAAGCCGGGCCGGTTAGCAGAAAAGGCGGCGCTGGATGATCCAGCGCCGCCTTTTTCATGCCGGTTGCACAGCGGCTAGCTGGATCTCACGCCGCCGCTTCCACCAGGCCAATATCGCTTCCCCGGCGGGTCGCTCCACCACGCGGTTGATCAGCGTGCCCAGCACCAAAGCGACAGCGAAGGCGGCAAAGAAGCCGATCCAGGGGCTATAGCCAGCCTTGGCCAGTTCGAGCATGACGACGAAACCGACATGCTGGTGGATGAGGTAGAAGGAATAGCTGATCCCGCCGAGCCAGATGAGCGGCCGGATTCGCAATATATGCAGCCGCCCCGCGATCAGCGCCGCAAAGGCGGCGAGCAGGATGCAGGCGACGATGGTCACGTCCCATGTCTCCATCGTCGCGACCGACGCCAGCGCCAGCGCGGCATAGGGGGCTTGCTGCCGCCAACTGCGCCGCCCCGCCCAGACGCGGTAGGACAGCATACCGATGATGAAGAAGGGCAGATAGCGCAGCACCAGCAGCATGATGATCCGCTCCGGCATGTCGGGCCACAAGGCATAGAGCCAGCGGACGCCCAGCCATAACAGGAGCAGCGGCTCCAGATGCTTCAATCCCGCACATTTCCACAGGCCGATCATGCAGGCGTAGAAGGCGATCTCCACCGTCAACGTCCAGTAAGCGCCATCCACTTCGGGCAGGAAGGCAAAGCCCTGCAACATGGTGAAATTGGCGAGGATCGCGCCCGGTCCGATCAGGAGTTGCGTCGTATGGGCAAGATATTCGATAGACAACGTCACCAGCATCGCTACCAGATAGGCCGGATAAAGACGCGCGAACCGATTGACCACGAAGTCGGCGACCGACCTGATCCGATCGAGCGTGAAGAATATGGCAAAGCCGGAAATGGTGAAGAACAGCAGCACCCGATAATTGCCGCCGGGGAAACTGAACGGCACATGCGCCGCCTGGGGGAAGAGTTCGTGGAAGCGCGTGGAATAATGGAAGATCAGCACGCACAGCGCGCCTATGCCACGCAGCGCATCCAGTTCCGTTAACCGTGCGCGTTTGGGGGATGATCCAGCCACGCCCCGCTGTAGCAACATAGGAGACATAAATCTGGCAAGATCGTGGTTAATTGGTCCGCGATAAGCCGATTTTTATTGCTGGTATTTTGCTACGTCATGCTGCGCGACAGGAAATATGCTTAACGCCTAACGCTGGGCACCCCATCACTCCATCGTCATCGACACCATGAAGCCAAAAGGGGCAGGCATGGCCACCGCCATACCCGCCCCTATCGGTCCTTCTTTTCCGTAGCGCGCTATATCAGGCGGCGTTGCCGTCCAGGATCGCCGCAATCGCGCTGGTCACGTCGTCCATGTCGGCCATGCCATCCACCCGCGACACGATCGCGCGCGCTTCATAGATGGGCAGGATGGGTGCGGTCTTGGCGCGATATTCGGCCATGCGGGTGCGCACCGTTTCCTCATTGTCGTCGGGGCGGCGCTTGAACTCGTGGCTCTGGCACTTGTCGCATTCGCCCTCGACCTTGGGCAGCTTGAAGACATCATGATAGCCCGCGCCGCAATTGGCGCAGGTAAAGCGGCCAGTGATCCGTTCGACCAGCGCGTCTTCATCGACGTCGAGTTCGATCACATGATCGAGCGAACGAGCGCGCCCTTCGAGCAAGGCGTCCAGTGAATGGGCCTGTGCCTCGGTACGCGGATAGCCGTCAAAGATTACGCCCGTATCAGCGGCAAGCGCATCGAGCGCCTCACCGATAATGCCGGACACCACATCGTCAGGCACCAACGCCCCGGCCTCCATCAAAGCCTTGGCCTGCAGGCCGACGGGCGTGCCCGCCTTTACGGCAGCGCGCAGCATGTCACCCGTGGACAATTGCACCATGCCGCGGTCCTCGACCAGGCGACTGGCCTGCGTCCCCTTGCCGGCCCCCGGAGGGCCAAGCAGAATGATGTTCATCGCGCGCATTCTCCCCTGTTGTGCGCCCAGTGTCCGGGCCGCGTTTAGCGCAGGCGGCCCTTGAGCTTCGCCTTCTTGATCAGATCGCCATATTGATGAGCGAGCAGATGGCTCTGAATCTGGGTCACGGTGTCGACCGTAACATTGACCACGATCAACAAGCTAGTCCCACCAAGGTAGAAGGGAATCCCGGCTCGCGCGATGGCAAATTCCGGCACCAGGCAGATGAAGGCCAGATAAGCCGCACCGATCACCGTGATGCGCGTCAGCACATAGTCCAGATAATTTTCGGTATTCTTGCCAGGCCGGATGCCGGGAATGAAGCCGCCATTGCGCTTCAAATTGTCCGCCGTCTCTTCCGGGTTGAACACCACAGCGGTGTAGAAGAAGCAGAAGAAGACGATGCCCAGGCCATAAAGCCCCATATAGACCGGGCTGCCATGCGACAGATATTGGTTGAGCGTCAGCACGAAATCGCCCCACCGGCTTTCGCCAGCGACCGTCTGGCCCGCAAACTGCGAGATGGTCAGCGGCATCAGCAGCAGCGACGAGGCGAAGATCGGCGGAATGACGCCTGCGGTGTTGACCTTGAGCGGCAAATGGCTGCGGTCCGCCTGCATCAGTCCCTGACGGGTCTGGCGCTTGGGATATTGGATCAGCACCCGGCGCTGCGCCCGCTCCATGAAGCAGATCAGCAGGATGAGGCCGACCGCCATGACCATGACGAGGAAAATGAGCAGGCCGGAGATCGTCCCTTCGCTGCCGGACTTGAACAGGTTGCTCAACGTCACCGGCAACTGGGCGACGATGCCCGCCATGATGATGAGCGATACGCCGTTGCCGATGCCGCGCGAGGTGATCTGTTCGCCGAGCCACATCAGGAACATCGTGCCGCCGATCAGAGACACGACCGCCGACACGCGGAACACCATGCCGGGATCGACCACGGCCGCGCCCTGCGTCTCATAGCCGACCGCTGCGAAATAACCCTGAACCGCGGCCAGGAACACCGTGCCGTAGCGGGTATATTGGTTGAGCCGCTTGCGTCCGCTCTCGCCTTCCTTCTTGATCGCCGCCAGTTTCGGCGAGAGCGAGGAGGCCAACTGCACCACGATCGACGCGGTGATGTAGGGCATGATGCCCAGCGCAATCAGGCTTGCACGCTCCAGCGCACCGCCCGAAAAGGTGTTGAAGATGTCGAGGACGCCGCCGCGCGTATTCTGCACCGCGCCAGCCAAAGCCGTCGGATCGATGCCGGGCATCGGCACGAAGCTGAGGAATCGGAACACGATCAATGCGCCGAGCGTAAACCACAAGCGCTTCTTGAGGTCGGTGGCCTTGCTGAATTTCGCGAGGCTCAGATTGGATGCGAGCTGGTCGGCTCTCGATGCCATGGTGGCTGCCCTTCAAATCACTCTTGCCGAGGCATCAAGCCCCGGTGCGGAATCGCTCATCCCTTAGCGGGACGGGTTCAACGTGTCGAACGGGGAGTTGCCATACCAAGTGGCAAAGACAGTCCCCCGATACGCATGACCCCGCCAACCCATATCGGGCAGCGGGGCCGTGCTTGCAAGTCTGAGACTGCGGCTTACGCCTTCCGGGCAGCCTTGGCAGCGGCGAGCGCCGTGCCCTTCTTAGCCTTCGCCTTGTCGGCGGCTGCGACGACTTCGATCACTTCGACCTTGCCACCGGCCTTTTCGACGGCTTCCAGGGCACCCTTCGACGCGCCGGAGACGAGGAAGCTGACCTTGGCGGTCAGTTCGCCCTTGGCGAGCAGACGGACGCCATCCTTGCCACCACGGGCAAGCGCAGCGGCCTTGAGCGCGGCATGGTCGATAGTCGCGTTGGCGTCCAGCTTGCCAGCGTCGATCGCCTTCTGCACCGCACCCAGGTTCACGATCGCGAAATCGCTGGCGAAGATGTTGTTGAAGCCGCGCTTAGGCAGACGCATATGGAGTGGCATCTGGCCACCTTCGAAGCCGTTGATGGCAACGCCCGAACGCGCCTTGGCGCCCTTCTGGCCGCGGCCAGCGGTCTTGCCCTTGCCCGAACCGATGCCGCGTCCAACGCGCATACGGCCCTTGCGGGCACCATCATTGTCACGGATGTCATTGAGTTTCATATCGTGCACTCGCTTTCGCTTTGTTCGCGCTGTCCCCAGTGGGAACCTGAAGAGGCCGGGCCGATAGCCCGACCGTCAAAAAAACGAAAGAGGGGTTTCCCCCTCTCCCGCATCATTTCATCGGATCGAAGGGCTTAGCCCTCGACCACTTGCACCATATGGGGCAGCTTCTTGATGGCACCGCGGACTTCCGCCGTGTCTTCCAGTTCTACCACGCGATGCATCTTGCCAAGGCCCAGACCGATCAGAATCTTCTTCTGGTCGGCGGGGCGACGGATCGGCGAACCGATCTGCTTGATCTTGATTGTTGCCATGTCGCTTACTCCACAATCGCTTCGGCGTCAGCCTGCGCGACCTCGACCGAGGCTCCACCGCGATGCAGAAGGTCAGCAACCTTCTTGCCGCGACGCTGCGCCACCGACTTGGGGCTCGTCTGTTCGCCCAGCGCCGCGAAGGTCGCCCGGATCATGTTATAAGGGTTCGACGTGCCGTTCGACTTGGTCACGACGTCTGCGACGCCGAGGCTTTCGAACACGGCGCGCATCGGACCACCGGCGATGATACCCGTACCGGCCGGGGCCGAACGCAGCGTCACCTTGCCCGCACCGAAATGGCCGAGGCCATCATGATGCAGCGTGCGGCCTTCCTTCAGCGGAACGCGAACCATTGCCTTCTTGGCAGCGGCGGTCGCCTTGCTGATGGCTTCAGGCACTTCGCGCGCCTTGCCATGGCCGAAACCGGCCCGGCCCTTGCCGTCGCCGACAACGACCAGCGCCGCAAAGCCGAAGCGCTTGCCGCCCTTGACGGTCTTGCTGACGCGGTTGATGTGGACCAGCTTCTCGATCAGTTCTTCGCCCTGATCCTCGTCACGGTTACCGCCGCGACGATCGTCACGACGACCACGGCCACCGCCACGATCGCTACGGTTGCGGTCGCCGCCGCCACGGTTGCCACGGCCACGGCCACGGCCGGGACCGCGGTTTTCGGCTGGTGCTGCCGCCTCGGCACCCTCGACGGGTGCGACGACTTCGTTGGTGTTTTCGTCAGCCATGATCAGAACTCCAGCCCGCCCTCACGGGCGGCATCGGCCAGCGCCTTGACGCGGCCATGGAACAGGAAGCCACCACGGTCGAACACGACGCGGGTGACACCGGCGGCGGTCGCTGCAGCAGCGACGCGCTTGCCGACATCGGCTGCGGCTTGCGAGGTAGCGCCGGTCTTGCCGCGCACGTCCTTGTCCAGGGTCGATGCCGCAGCGACGGTCGTGCCGACAGCGTCATCGATGATCTGGGCGTAGATGTGACGACCCGAACGGTGGATGCTCAGGCGCGGGCGCGTGCCCGAAACAGCCTTGAGCGCGGTGCGAACACGGCGACGACGCCGCTCGAAAAGGGAAAGCTTTGCCATCTTACTTCTTCTTCCCTTCCTTGCGGAAGATGAACTCGCCGGCATATTTGATGCCCTTGCCCTTATAAGGCTCAGGCTTGCGCCAGCGACGGATTTCGGCGGCAACCTGGCCGACCTGCTGCTTGTCCATGCCGCTGATCTCGACCGTGGTGTTATCCGGGGTCTTGATCTCGATCCCGTCGGGGATCGCAAAATCGACGTCATGGCTGTAGCCAAGCTGCAGCTTCAGGTTCTTGCCCTGCGAGTTCGCGCGGTAGCCAACGCCGGTGATGAGCAGCTTCTTAGTGAAGCCTTCCGTCACGCCGGTGACCAGGTTCTGGATCAGCGTGCGCTGCATGCCCCAGAATGCCCGTGCGGCCTTGGTCTTGTTGGCTGGCTGAACGAGAATGCCTTCGCCTTCCAGCGTGTAGCTGATCTCGTCGCGCAGCGGCATGGCCAGGGTGCCCTTAGGCCCCTTGACCGAGAGCTGCCCGCCCTCGATGGTCGCCGTCACCCCATTGGGGATCGCGACCGGCTTTTTACCGATGCGGCTCATTAGAACACCTCCGCCAGCACTTCGCCGCCGACATTCTGATCGCGCGCTTCCGCGTCGGACAGAACACCCTTGGGCGTCGAGACGATCGTGATACCAAGACCGTTGCGGATCACCGGCAGTTCTTTCGAACCCGAATAGACGCGGCGGCCAGGCTTGGACACGCGGGCGACATGCTTGATAGCAGGCTGCCCTTCGAAATATTTGAGCTCAATGCGCAGGCCAGGGTGCTTGCCGAGATCTTCCTCGGAATAGCCGCGAATATAGCCTTCGCGCTGGAGCACGTCGAGGACGCGGGCGCGCAGCTTGGACGCTGGGGACATAACGCTGTCCTTCTTCGCCTGCTGCCCGTTGCGGATGCGGGTGAGCATATCACCCAGGGGATCGGTCAATGCCATGAGATGATATCCTTACCAGCTCGACTTGGTGACGCCGGGGATCAGGCCCTTATTGGCCAGATCGCGCAGCTGAATACGGCAGAGCCGGAATTTGCGGTAATAAGCGCGTGGGCGCCCCGTCAGTTCGCAGCGGTTACGCACGCGGGTCGGGTTGCCGTTGCGGGGAATTTCCGCCATCTTCAGACGAGCGATCAGACGATCGCTGTCATCGGCCGCGTTGTCATTCGCGATCGCCTTGAGCTTTGCATAACGGCCGGCATATTTCTTGACCAGCTTCTTGCGACGCTCATTCTTGTTGATCGAACTCAGTTTCGCCATGACTTAAGTTCTCTTCCTTAGCTTTAGCGTTGGGAGAGAAGCGGGACCTTGTTCAGGCCGCCTGCTTCTCTTCGAGCGGGAAGGGGAAGCCGAAGAGGCGCAGCAGTTCGCGCGCTTCATCGTCCGTCTTCGCCGTGGTGGTCACGATGATGTCCATGCCGCGCACCTTGTCGACACGGTCATAGCTGATCTCTGGGAAGATGATCTGCTCCTTGATACCGAAGGCATAATTGCCACGGCCATCGAAGCTCTTCGGATTGAGACCACGAAAATCGCGGACGCGGGGCAGAGCCACGTTGATCATGCGGTCCAGAAATTCATACATGCGCTCGCGGCGCAGCGTGACCTTGGCACCGATAGGCATGCCTTCACGCAGCTTGAACTGCGCGATCGACTTCTTCGCCTTGGTGATAACCGGCTTCTGGCCCGCGATCAGTTCCATTTCCTCGGCGGCCTGCGTGACCTTCTTCTTGTCCTGGGTCGCTTCGCCCACACCCATGTTGAGCGTGATCTTGTCGATCTTGGGGACTTCCATGACGTTCTTGTAACCGAATTTCTCGGTCATCGCCTTGGCGATCTCGGCGTCATACAGCGCTTTGGAGCGCGGGATGTACTTATCGGCCATTACAGCACCTCACCGGACTTGACGGCGACACGGACCTTCTTGCCGTCGCGATCCTCGAAACGAACGCGGGTCGGCTTGCCATCCTTGTCGGCGACCGCCACGTTCGAAATGTGGAGCGGCGCGGGCTTGCGCTCGATGCCACCCTGCGGGTTCGACTGGTCGGGCTTGCGATGCTTCGCATGCACGTTGATGCCTTCGACAAGAACCTTGTCGGCCTTGGGCATCACAGCCAGGACAGCGCCGGTACGGCCCTTGTCCTTGCCAGCCAGGACGACAATCTTGTCGCCCTTCTTGATCTTGGCAGCGCTCATTACAGCACCTCAGGAGCGAGCGAGATGATCTTCATGTGCTTCTTGGCGCGCAGTTCGCGAACGACCGGGCCAAAGATACGGGTGCCGATCGGCTCCTCGTTCTTGTTGATAAGCACAGCGGCGTTGCCGTCGAAGCGAATCACGCTGCCATCAGCGCGACGCACGTCCTTGGCGGTACGCACGATGACGGCACGATGCACGTCACCCTTCTTCACCTTGCCGCGAGGCGCTGCTTCCTTGATCGAGACGACGATGATGTCGCCTACGCTCGCGAAACGACGCTTCGAGCCGCCCAGCACCTTGATGCACTGGACGCGCTTGGCGCCGCTGTTGTCAGCGACGTCAAGATTGGATTGCATCTGGATCATGGATCCGGTTCCTTCTTATTTGGCCTACCGGGACGCTCCAGAAAGGTCTGGCCCAGCGGTTCCGAATTTCGTGCCAAGACTCTGTCGGGTCTTACGCGAAGCGCGGGCCTGTAACCTCTTCTGAACGAAAAGGCCAGCCCCGCGTCGCAATCAGACCCAAAGAATTAGTGAGCCTACCCTAAAAGTCCGGGTTTCCGCCTTTAGGCGGCAACCTCCGGCGACTTGTGGGTGTCCACGCGCTCGATGACCTTCCAGGTCTTGAGCTTGGAAATCGGGGCGGTTTCCTCAATGCGGACCGTCTCGCCTTCCTTGTAGACATTGGCCTCGTCATGGGCGTGATATTTTTTCGAACGGCGGATGATCTTGCCGTAGAGCGCATGCTTAACCTTGCGCTCTACACGAACCACCACCGTCTTGTCGGTCTTGTCGGAAACCACCGTTCCCGTCAGCACGCGCTTGGGCATCGTGTGTTTCCTTTACTTCGCGGTCGCAGCCGAGCTGTTACGCTCGGTCTGCAAAGTTTTGATCTGCGCGATCGACCGGCGGACTTCCTTGACGCGGCTGGGCTTTTCCAGCTGGTTGGTGGCCGCCTGGAAACGCAGATTGAACTGCTCGCGCTTCAGGTTGTTGAGTTCGGTCGACAGTTCGTCGTCCGTCTTGGTCTTAAGGTCAGCAACGTTCGCCATGGCTTAACCCTCCAGGTGCGAGGTGTCGCCGAGGCGGGCAACGACCTTGGTCTTGATGGGCAGCTTCATCGCGGCGCGCGAGAAGGCCTCTGCTGCGAGCGGACCGGGTACGCCGTCCAGTTCGAACAAGATGCGACCCGGCTTAACGCGGGCGGCCCAATATTCGACCGAACCCTTGCCCTTGCCCTGACGGACTTCGGCCGGCTTCTTCGACACAGGCACGTCGGGGAACACGCGGATCCACAAACGGCCCTGACGGCGGATGTGACGCGTGATCGCGCGGCGAGCCGCTTCGATCTGGCGCGCGGTGATCCGCTCAGGCTCCATGGCCTTGAGACCATAGGAACCGAAGTTCAGAGCGGAACCGCCCTTGGCATCGCCCTTGATCCGGCCCTTGAAGGTCTTGCGGAACTTCATTTTCTTCGGTTGCAGCATGACGCTATACCTACCTTATGTTCAGCGCGCCGGACGCACACCGGAGGTCTGAGCCTCCAGCATGAGCCGGTCGGTGGCCATCGGATCATGGCCCAGAATCTCACCCTTGAAGATCCAGACCTTGATGCCGCACACGCCATAGGCGGTGTGCGCCGTGGCTTCGGCATAGTCGACGTTCGCGCGCAGCGTGTGCAGCGGAACGCGACCTTCGCGATACCATTCGACGCGCGCGATTTCCGCGCCGCCCAGACGGCCGCCGCAAGTGATCTTGATGCCTTCGGCACCCAGACGCAGCGCCGACTGCACAGCCCGCTTCATCGCGCGGCGGAAAGCCACGCGGCGTTCGAGCTGGTCAGCGATACCCTGTGCAACAAGCTTGGAATCGACTTCCGGCTTGCGGATTTCGACGATGTTCAGCGACACGTCGGACGTGGTCAGCGCGCTCAGCTTCTTGCGCAGCTTTTCGATGTCCGCGCCCTTCTTGCCGATGATGACACCGGGACGGGCAGCATAGACCGACACGCGGCACAGCTTGGCAGGGCGTTCGATGACGACCTTCGAAATCGCGGCCTGCGGCAGCGACTTCATGATGAACTGGCGGATCTTGAGATCTTCCAGCAGCAGACGGCCATAGTCCGCGCCTTCGGCGTACCAGCGGCTGTCCCAGGTGCGGTTGATCTGAAGACGCAGACCGATCGGATTGCTCTTGTGACCCATGTGCTTACGCCTCCGCTTCTTCGCCAGCTTCACGCACGACGATGCGCACGCGGCTGTAGGGCTTGAGGATCCGGGTCGACTTGCCACGGCCACGCGCATGGAAGCGCTTGAGCGTGAACGCCTTGCCTACCGATGCTTCGGCCACGACCAGAGCGTCGACGTCCAGATTATGGTTGTTTTCCGCGTTGGCGATGGCCGAAGCCAGCACCTTACGCACGTCCACCGCCATCGCCTTCTTGGAGAAAGCGAGGATGTTCAGCGCGTCCTCGACCTTGTGGCCGCGGATGAGCGTCGCCACCAGATTCAGCTTCTGGGCCGAACCACGGATCTGCGTGCCGACGGCCAGAGCCTCATTGTCGGCGACGCGACGGGGAGCCTTTTCCTTGCTCATTAGCGCTTGCCCTTCTTGTCGGCAGCGTGGCCGGGGAAGAAGCGGGTCGGGGCGAATTCGCCCAGCTTGTGACCCACCATATCCTCGTTCACGGACACCGGAACATGCTTGCGGCCGTTATAGACGCTGAACGTCAGGCCAACGAACTGGGGCAGGATGGTGGAACGACGCGACCAAGTCTTGATCGGCGCACGGCCACCGGCTTCCTGCGCGGTTTCTGCCTTCTTCAGAAGGCTGAGGTCCACGAACGGACCTTTCCAGACGGAACGAGCCATCGCGGATTACCTCTTCTTCTTGGCGTGACGCGACCGGATGATCATCTTGTCGGTCGACTTGTTATGACGGGTGCGGGCACCCTTGGTCGGCTTGCCCCAAGGCGTAACCGGATGACGGCCGCCGGAGGTCCGGCCTTCACCACCACCATGAGGGTGATCGACCGGGTTCTTGGCGACACCGCGCGTCAGCGGGCGGATGCCCTTCCAACGGTTGCGGCCTGCCTTGGCGAGGTTGGTGTTGCCGTTGTCGGGGTTGCTGACGGCGCCGATGGTGCCCATGCAATCCGAACGGATGTAACGCTGCTCACCCGAAGACAAGCGGATCATCACCATGCCGCGATCACGGCCAACGAGCTGGGCATAGGTGCCCGCCGAACGGCAGAGCTGAGCGCCCTTGCCCGGCTTCATCTCGATATTGTGGATGATCGTGCCGACCGGCATCTGACCCAGTTCCATCGCGTTGCCCGGCTTCACGTCGGTCTTCTTGCCCGCGATGACCTTGTCACCAGGAGCCAGACGCTGCGGCGCAATGATATAGGCCTGCGTACCGTCAGGATAGTTGACCAGCGCGATGAACGCGGTGCGGTTGGGGTCATATTCCAGACGCTCGACCGTACCTTCGACATCCCACAAGCGACGCTTGAAATCGATGATACGATAGCGCTGCTTGTGACCGCCGCCGATACCGCGCGAGGTCACATGGCCCTTGTTGTTGCGGCCACCCGTCTTACGCTTGCCTTCGGTCAGCGCCTTGACGGGCTTGCCCTTGTGCAGGCTGGACTTGTCGACGAGAATCAGGCCGCGCTGGGCGGGGCTCGTCGGGTTATAATGCTTCAGCGCCATGGTTAGCGCACTCCCTCGGTGATGTCGATCGACTGGCCTTCGGCCAGGCGGACGATCGCCTTCTTGACGTCGGAGCGGGTGTAGGGCTTGCCCTTCCACTTCTTGGTCTTGCCCTTCGTCACGAGCGTATTCACGCTCTTGACGTCGACACCCCAGATCGCTTCGACAGCGGCCTTGATCTCAGGCTTGGAGGCATCGCCCGCCACCTTGAAGACCACAGCGTTGAATTCGCTGAGAAGGGTCGACTTCTCAGTGATGTGCGGGGCGACAACGACGTCATAATGACGGTTGTCGACCGTTGCGGCTTGCTTTTTAGCCATTGAAACGGGCCTCCAGCTTTTCGACGGCGGCGCGGGTGAGCACCAGCGAGTCGGCTTTCAGGATGTCGTAGACATTGGCACCGACGGCCGGCAGCAAGTCCACGCCGATGATGTTGGCCGACGCCTTGGCGAAGCTGATGTTGACCGCGTCGCCGTCGATGAACAGCACCTTGGTCAGGTTCAGCTTGGCAAGATTGGCGACCAGCGCCTTAGTCTTGCCTTCGGCTACGTCGAGGCTGTCGATGATGAACAGCGAACCGTCCTTCACCTTCGACGAAAGCGCCATCTTCAGGCCCAGCGCGCGAACCTTCTTGTTCAGCGAGGGATTGAAGTCACGAACGCGGGCACCGTGGGCTTTACCACCACCGATGAACACCGGCGCGCGGCGATCGCCGTGACGAGCCGTACCGCCGCCCTTCTGGCGACCGAACTTCTTACCCGTACGGGCAACATCGCTGCGCTCGCGCGTGCCGCGGGCCGTACCGCGACGCTTTTCGAGCTGCCAGGTGACGACACGGTGCAGGATGTCGGCGCGGGGCTCGACACCGAATACGGCATCGTTCAGCTCCAGATCGCCAGCTTCCGCTGCGTCGAGGGTCTGTACCTTGACCTTCATGGTTTAGCCCTCCTGGCCTTCGGTCGCTTCCACTGCCGCGACTTCTTCAGCCGGGGTATCAGCGGGAGCGCTGTCGTTGCTGTTGTCAGCCTTTTTCAGACTGGCGGGATAGGGAACGTCGGCCGGACGGGGCACCTTGACGGCATCCTTGACGGTCAGCCAGGTGCCCTTGGCACCGGGCACGCTGCCCTTGACGAACAGCAGACCGCGCTCGACGTCCGTGCGGACGATTTCGAGGTTCTGCTGCGTGCGTTCACGATCACCCATATGACCGGCCATCTTCTTGTTCTTGAAGACGCGACCTGGATCCTGACGGTTACCCGTCGAACCATGGGCACGGTGACTGATCGACACACCGTGGGTGGCGCGCATACCGCCGAAGCCCCAACGCTTCATGGCGCCGGCAAAGCCCTTACCCTGGGTGTGACCCGACACATCGACGAGCTGGCCGTCGATGAAATGATCCGCGGCGATTTCCACGCCGACATCGAGGAGCGCATCCTCGGCGACACGGAATTCTACCAGACGCGCCTTCGGCTCCACTTCCGCCTTGGCGAAGTGACCGCGCTGCGGTTTGGCGACATTCTTAACCTTCGCTGCGCCGGCACCCAACTGCACGGCTACATAGCCGTCGCTGTCCACATCCTTGCGAGCTACGACCTGGTTGCCTTCAAGGGCCAGAACCGTAACCGGCACGTGACGCCCGTCCTCTTGGAACAGGCGGGTCATCCCGACTTTCTTAGCGATCACGCCAGTGCGCATGATCCATACTCCCAATAGAGGCCCGCCTAAGCCTTGAAAGAAACTGACGCCGGCGGGCGTATCCAACGAAAAAAACCGCTTGGGATCATTCCCTAGCGGCCAACCCAAATATGCAGATCACCCCGTCCGGGTTGGATGCCAACCCCTCTAGGGACCGGCGACGGGGGACCAGAACCACAGACTTGCCGGTTGCCCGGCGCTGTGCGGTATCCCTTGTGTCGTGTGAGCTTCCGGTTTCCCGGAATACCCGATACCCTGCCGACTTGTTACAGAAGGCAGGGACTTGCTAGCCTTAGGCCAGCTTGATTTCTACGTTCACGCCGGCAGCGAGGTCCAGCTTCATCAGCGCGTCGACCGTCTGCGGCGTCGGCTGCACAATGTCAAGCATACGCTTGTAGGTGCGGACCTCAAACTGCTCGCGCGACTTCTTGTCGATGTGCGGACCACGGTTGACCGTGAACTTTTCGATGCGCGTCGGAAGGGGAATGGGACCGCGGATGAGAGCGCCAGTGCGGCGTGCGGTGTCGGCGATGTCGCCGGTCGCCTGATCAAGCACGCGATGATCGAACGCCTTAAGGCGAATGCGGATGTTGCTGTCCATATTCCTGTACCGATGCGAAAGAGCCAAAAAACAACCGCCTCTTAATCTGTCCTTCTAGCTCGCAAGAGCCGGAGAAAGACGATCCGAGGCGGTAAAAATCCGAGCGGCGCGAATCAGGCGATTCGCGCCGCTGCGGTGCCTATATTACTTCGAGATCGTGCCGACAACCCCTGCGCCGACGGTACGACCGCCTTCACGGATGGCAAAGCGCAGACCTGGGTCCATCGCGATGGGCGCGATCAGCTTGACGCCGAGCTTTACGTTGTCGCCAGGCATAACCATTTCCGTGCCCTCAGGCAGGATGACTTCGCCGGTGACGTCGGTGGTGCGGAAGTAGAACTGCGGACGATAGTTGGCAAAGAACGGCGTGTGACGGCCACCCTCTTCCTTCGACAGCACGTAGACTTCGGCATCGAACTCGGTGTGCGGCATGACCGAACCGGGCTTGGCCAGAACCTGGCCACGCTCGACGTCTTCACGACCAACGCCACGAACCAGCGCGCCGATATTGTCGCCTGCACGACCTTCGTCGAGCAGCTTGCGGAACATTTCAACGCCCGTGACCGTGGTCTTGCGGGTGTCGCGGATGCCGACGATTTCGACTTCTTCGCCAACCTTGACGATGCCGGTTTCGACGCGGCCGGTGACGACCGTGCCGCGACCAGAGATCGAGAACACGTCTTCGATCGGCATCAGGAAGGGCTTGTCGATCGGACGCTCAGGCTGTGGGATCCAGCTATCAACGGCAGCCATCAGCTTCAGAACGGCGTCATGGCCGATTTCCGGAGTCTTGTCCTGCAGCGCGGCAACAGCCGAACCGGGGATGACGGGGATGTTGTCGCCGTCGAAATCATAGCTGCTCAGCAGCTCGCGGATTTCCAGCTCGACCAGTTCCAGAATTTCGGCGTCGTCAACCAGATCGACCTTGTTCATGAACACGACGAGCTGGGGAACGCCGACCTGCTTGGCGAGCAGGATGTGCTCACGGGTCTGCGGCATCGGGCCGTCGGTGGCCGACACGACCAGGATCGCACCGTCCATCTGCGCCGCGCCGGTGATCATGTTCTTCACATAGTCAGCGTGACCGGGGCAGTCGACGTGCGCATAGTGGCGCGCTTCGGTTTCATATTCGACGTGCGCGGTCGAAATGGTGATGCCGCGCTCGCGCTCTTCGGGCGCCTTGTCGATATTGTCGTAGCTGGTGAACGTGGCGCCGCCGGTTTCGGCCAGCACCTTGGTGATCGCTGCGGTCAGCGAGGTCTTGCCATGGTCGACGTGACCGATGGTGCCGATGTTGCAGTGCGGCTTATTCCGCTCAAACTTAGCCTTAGCCATTTTATCCTACCTTCTAATCAAAATCAGCTTGGGTCTGACCGCTCGGCCGCGCCTCGCGAAGGCGCGTCCATAGCAGCAAATTTGCAGATTACCAGCCCCTAACCGAGCCGCTTGCACGGCTCGGCCGGGGAAATTCATCAGGCCATCTTCGCCTTGACTTCGTCCGCGACATTCTGCGGCACTTCATCATAGTGCGAGAAGGTCATCGAATAGTTCGCACGCCCCTGGGTGAACGAACGCAGCGAGTTCACATAGCCGAACATGTTGGCCAGCGGGACCATCGCTTCGACGACCTGTGCGTTACCACGGGTGTCGGTGCCCTGGATCTGGCCACGACGGCTGTTCATGTCGCCGATCACGTCGCCCAGATATTCTTCGGGGCTGACGACTTCGACCTTCATGATCGGTTCGAGCAGCGTGATGCCCGACTTCTGCGCGACTTCACGCATCGCCGCGCGACCCGTGATTTCGAACGCCAGCGCCGACGAGTCGACGTCATGATAGGCGCCGTCATACAGGTTGATCTCAAAGTCGATGATCGGGAAGCCGATGAGCGAGCCGGTGGCCGCCGTTTCGCGCATGCCCTTTTCGATCGCGGGGATATATTCCTTGGGAATATTACCGCCCTTGATTTCGTCCTTGAAGATGATGCCTGCACCGCGTTCGCCCGGCGTGACCTTCACCTTGATGCGGCCGAACTGGCCGGTGCCGCCCGACTGCTTCTTATGCGTATAGTCGACGTCGACGGCCTTCTTGAGATATTCGCGATAGGCCACCTGCGGCGCGCCGACATTCGCCTCAACCTTGAACTCGCGCTTCATGCGGTCGACCAGGATTTCGAGGTGAAGCTCGCCCATGCCCTTGATGATGGTCTGGCCCGATTCGTGATCGGTCGAAACGCGGAAGGACGGATCTTCGGCAGCCAGGCGGTTGAGCGCGACGCCCATCTTTTCCTGGTCGGCCTTGGTCTTGGGTTCCACCGACAATTCGATGACCGGCTCAGGGAATTCCATCCGCTCCAGGATGATCGGCTGGCGCTCGGCGCACAGCGTATCCCCGGTGGTGGTTTCCTTCATGCCAGCCAGCGCGACGATGTCGCCGGCATAAGCCGCATCGATATCTTCACGGCTGTTGGCATGCATCAGCAGCATGCGGCCGATCTTTTCCTTCTTGTCCTTGACCGAGTTCAGATAGGTGCCCTTGGTCAGGGTGCCGGAATAGACGCGCAGGAAGGTGAGCGAGCCGACGAACGGATCGTTCATGATCTTGAACGCCAGGCCAGCGAACGGCGCATCATCGGCGGTCGCACGGCTGTCAGGCTGGTCGTTGTCAGGGTTGATGCCCTGCACGTCCTCAATGTCGAGCGGCGAAGGCAGATAGTCGACAACCGCGTCGAGCAGGGGCTGGACGCCCTTGTTCTTGAACGCCGAACCGCACAGCACGGGCACGAACGCCTGGGCCAGCGTGCCCTTGCGGATCAGCTTCTTGAGCGTCGCGACGTCGGGCAGATTGCCTTCGAGATAGGCTTCCATCGCCTCGTCGTCCTGCTCGACGGCCAGTTCGATCAGCTTTTCGCGATATTCGGCAGCCTTGTCGGCGAGATCGTCGGGAATTTCCTCATAGGAGAATTCAGCACCGAGATTCTCATCCTTCCAGATGATCGCACGGTTTTCGACCAGATCGACCAGACCCTTGAACTCGCTCTCCGCACCGATGGGGAGATACAGAACGGCGGGGATGGCACCCAGGCGATCGATGATCGTCTGCACGCAATAATAGAAATTGGCGCCTGTACGGTCGAGCTTGTTGATGAAGCACATCCGCGGAACCTTATACTTATCCGCCTGACGCCACACCGTTTCCGACTGCGGCTCAACGCCCGCAACGCCGTCAAACGCGGCGACCGCGCCATCGAGCACGCGCAGCGAACGTTCGACTTCGATGGTGAAGTCGACGTGGCCGGGGGTGTCGATGATGTTCAGACGGTGGTCGTTCCAGATGCAGGTGGTCGCAGCCGACGTGATGGTGATACCACGCTCCTGCTCCTGCTCCATCCAGTCCATCGTGGCGGCGCCGTCATGGACTTCGCCGATCTTGTAGGACTTGCCGGTGTAGTAAAGGATACGCTCGGTCGTCGTGGTCTTGCCGGCGTCGATATGCGCCATGATACCAAAATTGCGATAGCGTTCGAGCGGATGGCTGCGGGCCATGATGCTTCTCCGTTGCCGGCGCACCGGCGGTTGGGGATTCGAGTTCTTGGGTGGCCCCTAAACCAATCCGTCCGCCATGGGTAGAGACCCCTGACGAACGGACCAATTTTTGAAACCGGACAGCGAAGCGGACATTGGAAACGCCCACCCGCCTTTTACCAGTAGCGCTATGTTACCAGCGATAGTGCGAGAAGGCACGGTTGGCTTCGGCCATCCGGTGCGTATCTTCGCGCTTCTTGACGGCATTGCCGCGATTGTTGGCGGCGTCCATCAGCTCACCCGACAGGCGCGCGGCCATCGTGGTTTCGCTGCGGTTGCGCGCGGCGGTGATCAGCCAACGGATGGCCAACGCCTGCGAGCGTTCGGGACGCACTTCGACGGGAACCTGATAGGTCGCACCGCCAACGCGGCGGCTGCGAACTTCGATGCCCGGCTTGATGTTGTTCAGCGCGTCATGGAACATGCCGATCGGGTCCTTCTTGGCGCGGGTCTCGACAGTTTCGAGAGCGCCATAGACGATGGACTCAGCAACAGCCTTCTTACCGTCCTGCATGATCGAATTCATGAACTTGGACAGCACGATATCGCCATATTTGGGATCGGGCAGGATGATGCGCTTTTCGGGGCGACGACGACGTGACATATTCTTGGTCTCCCCTTACTTCGGACGCTTCGCGCCGTACTTCGAACGGCTCTGCTTACGATCCTTGACGCCCTGGGTATCCAGAACGCCGCGAAGAACGTGATAGCGCACGCCGGGAAGATCGCGGACACGACCACCACGGATCAGAACAACGCTATGTTCCTGAAGGTTATGGCCTTCACCGGGGATGTAGGTGATGACTTCGCGCTGGTTGACCAGACGCACCTTCGCCACCTTGCGGAGCGCCGAGTTCGGCTTCTTCGGAGTCGTCGTATAGACGCGGGTGCAAACGCCACGCTTTTGCGGGTTCGCATCCATGGCAGGGACCTTGGACTTGGCCTTCTGCGGTTCGCGGCCCTTGCGGACCAACTGGTTGATTGTTGGCATGAAGCCCTTCACCTTTTTCAGTTACTTTACCGTGGCATCCCCGTGTTGCGAGCCGCTTGGAAAACAGACGTCATCCAAACAGCAAAGGCCCCGGTGGGCATAAAACCCCCCTGGAGCCGCAAGAGCACCCGGCAATGTTCAGCTCTAATAGCACCCAGCAATGGCGAGAAAAGACGAGTCTCGACGCGACAGGTCGCTGGGCAGCCGGGCCTATAGCCGCGCGCGGACAAAGGGTCAAGCGTCGCGGGAGAGTGGCCGCTACGTCCATGAATTTTAAGGCATCATCCTCCTATGGTTAGGAGTTTGATAACCCTGGAGGGCCTATTTTCGTGGAGGTCACCAATATGGTGCTTTCATGGACGAAATGTGACGGAACTCTCTCCCTATACCGGCGAATTTTGCGATCCTGAGCGCGAACGCCACTTCCAAGAAGGCCGTTTACGCGAATCGCGCGGCCACGCCCAGATTCTGTTCGCGCTCTCCGCGGTCCTGAATACCCTGTTCCTCATGAGCGACTGGCGCTTTGCCGGAACTGACCATTTCTGGGTGGCGGTGCCTGCCCGGATCGTGGTCATACTCTGGTCGCTTGCATGCCTGTCGATCAGCCATCGTATGACCAGCTTTCGCATGGTCGAACGGATATGTTTCGCCTGGCAGGTGGTGACCGCCGTCAGCGTTGCCTTCCTCGTCAGTTCACGAAGCGACATTGCCGTCTTCGTGCTGGTGATGCTGCCATTGGTCTTCTATCTGGTTGTGCCGACCAGTTTCAGGGGCAATGTCGGCGGCGGATTGGCCTGCGGCGTGGCGCTGCTGGTCGGCTATCTGGCCCCGGCACCGCTTTCGGCAACCATGCCCGGCATGATCCTGGCGATGATAATGCTCCATTTCGGCATGTGGATCGCCATCGCGCGGAGCAACCGGCTTCAGCGCAAGGAATGGATGGCGAACCTGGTCGCCCGCGAAGCGCAGGCGGCTCTGGCCACCAGTCGGGACACGTTGGAACGCATGTTCATGGCCGTACCCCTGCCGCTGCTGGTGACGCGCTATGATGGCAGCATCGTGCGGATCAACCGCGCGGCGCTGGACGCCTATGCGGCTGGCGGTCCGCTGTCGCTGAACAATGTCGAACAAACCTATGTCGACCTGACGGTGCGCGATGATCTTTTCGGCCGACTGCAAGCGGGAGAGTCGATCGACAATTTCGAATGCCGCCTGCGTCGCGGCGATGGTGCCATTCGCAACGCCCTGCTGTCTTCTAGGCCGATCGTGATCGACAATGAAGCCTGCTTCATGACCTGCGTCGTCGATATTACCGAGCGCAAGGAGATTGAACAGAATCTCGAAAAACTGGCCATGTCGGATGCGCTGACGGGCCTGGCCAACCGCGCCCATTTCATGGCGGCAGTGACGCAGGCGGCGGCCGCCTCGACCGACCGCGCCCAACTGGCGGTGCTGCTGATCGACCTGGATGAGTTCAAGCGGGTCAATGATACTGCGGGCCATGATGCGGGGGACGCCCTGCTCTGTGCCGTCGCCAGCCGCCTGCGCCAGGCGCTGCGCCCCGGCGATCTGGTCGCGCGGATGGGCGGGGACGAATTTGCGGTGCTGCTGACACGCCTGCCTGATAGCGACGCACTGCAACCCATATTGCAGCGGGTCACCCAGCATCTTCACGCGCCGCTCAGCCATGGCGGTCGGCCGATGGAATGCCGGGTCAGCATCGGTGTCGCCCTCTTTCCCGATCATGGCGACGATGTCACCGCCCTGGTCAAACATGCGGACATCGCGCTCTATCATGCCAAGAATAGTGGACGGGGACGCGCAATCCTGTTCGGCCCGGAATTGCTGGAAAGCTGGGAACGCGAAGCCGCAATGCTGGACCGCGCGCGTCATATCCTGGCGCATGAACAGCCAACCCCCTGGTATCAGCCCAAGATCGCGCTCGACAGCGGGGCGATCGTCGGTTTCGAAGCGCTGTTCCGTTGCCCTACGGCCGACGGCACTGTCATCATGCCGGGCGAAATCGCTTCTGCCTTCGAACATCCCGAACTGGGACCGATCATCACCATGGTGATGATTGATGGCATCATCGCCGACTGCCTGCGCTGGCGCGCGGCGGGCCTTACGGTCGGCTCGATCGCCTTTAACGGATCGGGCGCGGACCTCAATGATGACGGCTTTGCCGATCGCTTGCTCGAACGTTTGGCACGGGCTGGCCTGCCCCCTTCAACCGTGGAACTGGAAGTAACCGAGTCGGTCTTTCTGGGCCGCAACGCGGAACGGGTCGGGCGCGCGCTGAGTCGACTGAGCGAAGCAGGCGTCACCATCGCGCTCGATGATTTCGGCACCGGCTATGCCTCTCTGTCGCATCTCAAACAGTTTCCGATCGATATCATCAAGATCGACCAGAGCTTCGTCCGCGATCTGGAGACCGACCCGGATGACGCCGCGATCGTCCGCACCGTCCTCAACCTCGCCTTTAGCCTCGGCATCCGCACGGTTGCGGAAGGGGTAGAGAATAGCCGCCAGGTCGATTATCTGCGGGCGGGCGGATGCCATTACGGCCAGGGCTATCATTTCAGCCCGGCAATCCCAGCGGACAAAGTCGCCCACCTCCTCACATCGGCGGCTCAGATGGACAATGGCTAGCCAGAGTTGCGCAAATCACCATCTGTCATGGAACAAAAGGCGATAACGATCATTTAGTCGCGCACATCGCTCAACTCGTCACGTCTGCGTAATGGTAGATTCGCCTACGCAGCGTCGCTTTGCTATCGGCCCGACTCGATAAGAGTTACGGGGTCGCCATTGTCGCATCATCGAAAATCGAGGGCCGTCGCTCTCCGGGCACGGCTTGCCGCCTTATGCCCTGAGCGCGAGATTTTCCTTCGCTCAGGTGGCCAGGTCCGGTTCCTGCGTATATCGCGCCGACTTCAACTCACCACGCTGGGCGGCCTGACGGCAGCCCTGGTCGGCTGGGGCGGCGTCACGCTGGCGATGATCGCCAATAGCGCATCGGTAACGCAGGAGCGCGCCGCGCTGGCTGCCAAGGGGCAGTCGATCGCGACGGCCGCGAGCAAGGTAGAGGGCTATCGCCAGTCCGTCGATGATCTGGCCCAGGATCTTGAAGCCCGGCAGGACTTCATGGACACGCTCTACAAGACGCATTTCGGGGGCGATGACGACAAGAGCGCGGACATGGTCGCGCCGACCGCAGCCGAAAAGTCGGACAAGACCGGGGCGCTGACCGCCAAGATCAGCATGGCACCCGAAGCCGCCCCCCTCGTCCGGCTGGAAGAGCGCCAGCGCCGTTTCGCCCTGCTGTTGACCGCCGCTGTCGAAAGACGCGCGGACAAGGCCGCCGCCGCCATCCGCAGCTTCGGCCTTGATCCTGACCAGCTCGCCCGCAGCGCGGCCCGTGCCCAGGGCGGCCCCTTTGTGCCCTGGAACGGCAGCAAGGGGGCCATGACCGGCGAATTGGAACATCTGGCCGATGCGCTGGCGCGGATGGAATTTCTGGAACGCAGCCTGATATCGATTCCGTCGGGCAAGCCCACCATGGCGCCGATGGAAACCAGTTCCTATGGCTACCGCCGTGATCCGTTCAACGGTCACGCCGCCTTCCATGCTGGTATGGATTTCCCCGGTCGTCGCGGTCAGCCGATCCTCGCGGCCGCGCGCGGCAAGATCAGCTATGTCGGCCAGCGGCAAGGCTATGGCAATGTCGTGGAAGTCGATCATGGCAATGGGCTGATGACCCGTTACGCCCATCTGTCACGCTTTGCTGCCAAGGTAGGCCAGGTGGTGGCGCGCGGCGACACGATCGGCGGCATGGGGTCGACCGGCCGGTCGACCGGCACCCATCTCCATTTCGAGGTCCGGCTCAACGACCGGCCCATCAACCCCCGTCGTTTTCTGGAGGCTGCCCAGGATGTTCTCCAAGTCCAGCAAATCGCCAAGGCCCGTTTCGCCGATGTCGGCAACCGGGGCTAAGAACACCCCCTTCTCGCTGATCGGCGGCGACGTCACGATCAGCGGCAATATCAGCGCGTCGGTCGACCTGCATGTCGATGGCGTGGTGGAAGGCGACATTAGCTGCGCCGCATTGGTCCAGGGGGCCGACAGCCGCATCATCGGCCATGTCACGGCCCAGAGCGCGCGGCTCGCAGGCCTCGTCGATGGATCGATCATGGCGGAGGAACTGGTGGTCGAGCGCAGCGCGCGGATCACCGGCGATGTGCGCTATGAGCGGATCACCATTGAGGCGGGAAGCCGGATTGACGGCCATTTTGCCCATAAGGACAATGGGCCTGCCGCCGAACTCAAGCTGATCGCGAACGAGGGCGCTTAACTTCATTTGTCACTGGATACGGGTTCGGCACCATTTTATCCGTCGCATCGTCACCGAGAAGGAGACGACCGACATGGAACGCCCCGATTTCTGGCCCGACATACGCCGTTTTCTCATCGCTTTCGTCGCGAGCGGCACGGTGATCGGCCTCTATACGCTGCTAACGGTCCAGCCGATCCCCTAATTCACCGGCGCGCGGCGGCGATAGCTGAGCGCTTCGGCGACATGCACCCGCCCGACCCGCTCGGCCCCTGCCAGATCGGCGATCGTCCGCGCGACGCGCAACACGCGGGTATAGCCCCGCGCCGACAGCTTCATTGCAGCCGCCGCCTGCGCCAGCAATTGCCGTCCCGCCTCATCCGGACCGGCAAAAGCCTCCAGCGCATCACCATCGACTTCGGCATTGGTCCGCACTTTCGTCCCGGCATAGCGCTTGGTCTGCACATCGCGCGCCGCAGCGACGCGCGCGGCGACCTCGGCCGATCCTTCGGCGGGAGGCGGCAATACCAGATCGGCGGCGCTCACGGCCTGCACCTCGACATGGAGGTCGATCCGATCGAGCAAAGGTCCCGACACCTTCGCCTGATAATCGGCGGCGCAACGTGGCGCGCGCGAGCAAGCCAGCGCGGGATCACCCAGATGGCCGCATCGGCAGGGATTCATCGCCGCGATCAACTGCACCCGCGCCGGGAAGGTGACATGCGCATTGGCGCGGGCGACCGTCACTTCGCCCGTCTCCAGCGGCTGGCGCAGCGAATCGAGCACGGCCCGCTGGAACTCCGGCAACTCGTCGAGGAACAAGACGCCCAGATGCGCCATGCTGACCTCGCCCGGCCGCGCCTTGAGGCCACCGCCGACCAGCGCGGCCATCGACGCGCTATGATGGGGATGGCGGAAGGGCCGCGCCCGGCTGATCCGTCCGCCGTCCAGCGTCCCCGCGACGCTTGCCACCATCGAGGTTTCCAGCGCTTCGGATGGCGTGAGTTCAGGCAATATTCCGGGCAAACACCCGGCCATGAGCGATTTGCCTGCGCCCGGCGGCCCGACCATCAACAGATTATGCCCGCCCGCCGCCGCGATCTCGATCGCGCGCTTGGCGACTTCCTGCCCCTTGACCTGTTTGAGGTCCAGCGTCCGCACGGGGGCTTCTACCGCGCCGGGCTGGGGCGGCGACAGGGCAGACGTGCCCTTGAAATGGTTGAGCAGGCTCAAAAGGTCAGGCCCGGCGACGACTTCGACCTGCCCCGCCCAGGCAGCTTCGGCTCCCTGCGCGACCGGGCAGACCAGCCCCATATCCTGCCCGCCCGCATGCAGTGCCGCCAGCAACACACCAGGCGACGGCGCGGTGCGCCCGTCCAGCCCCAGTTCGCCGACCACGACATAACCCGACAGCGTTTCCGCATCAATCACGCCCATCGCCCCCAGCAGCGCAAGCGCGATCGGCAGGTCGAAATGCGATCCTTCCTTGGGCAGGTCGGCGGGCGAGAGATTGACGGTAATCCGCTTGGGCGGCAGCGACAGGCCGATGGCGGCGATCGCATTGCGCACCCGCTCGCGGCTTTCGGCCACCGCCTTGTCGGGCAGTCCCACGACGATGAAGTTAGGAAGGCCGGGGACAAGCTGGCACTGCACCTCGACGGCCCGCGCTTCCAGCCCCAGATAGGCGACCGTCGATACCGTTGCGACCAAGTGACCCCCGCTTCCTATTTCGCGCCCACCAGCCTACAGGCCGCTATTCTTCTACAGGATCGCCCGCCCGGTCGCGCACGGGTTCGTCGGGTCGCCCCTTGAACCCCTGCGCCACGACATACCATTCCACGCTACCCTTGCGGCTGGCGGGGGGCTTGGCGTGCTTGATCGTCGTGAAATTCTTCTTGAGCAGGACCAGCAACTCGCCATCGGTGCCCCCGGCAAACACCTTGGCGACGAACGTCCCGCCCTTGCGCAGATTTTCGACCGCGAACCAGGCGGCCGCCTCGACCAGTCCCATCGTGCGGAGATGATCGGTCTGCGCATGGCCCACCGTATTGGCCGCCATGTCGGAAATGATGAGATCCGGCGCATCGCCCAGCGCTTCGCGCAGCATATCGGGCGCCTTGTCGTCCATGAAGTCCATTTCGAACAGGGTTACCCCCTCGATCGGATCGACGGGCAGCAGGTCGATGCCGACGACCTTGGCTTTGGGCGCCAGCTTGCGCACCACCTGCGACCAGCCGCCCGGTGCTACGCCCAGGTCAACGACCGCGCGCGACCCCTTCACGAAATGGAATTTCTCGTCCAGTTCGATCAGCTTGAACGCGGCACGGCTGCGCCACCCTTCCGCCTTCGCCTTGCGCACATAGGGGTCGTTCAGATGGCGTTCGAGCCAGCGAACCGATTGCGCGGTCCTGCCCTTGGCGCTTTTGACGCGCACCTTGCCTGCGCCTGCGCCCCTCACATCACTCTCCCGTCGCGGTCCATCAGCCCGCGCAATATGCCTTCGCGAATGCCGCGATCCGCCACGCCCAATCGCGCGGCGGGCCAGATGTCGAGGATCGCCTCCAATATGGCGCACCCCGCCACCACCAGATCGGCGCGCTCGGTGCCGATGCAGGGAAGCTGCTGCCGCTCCGCCAGCGTCATGGTGGAAAGCCGCTCCGATATCGCGCGCATCGATTCGCACGGCACGATCAGCCCGTCGATCACCTGCCGGTCATAGCGCGGCAGGTTCAGATGCACGCTGGCCAGCGTCGTCACCGTCCCCGACGTGCCGAGCAGGCGGATATCCTCCGCGCCCTGCGGCAGGCGACAGGCCAGCGGGGCAAAGGCTTCGCTTACCCGTGCGCGCATCCGGTCATAGGCGGCCAGCCGCGCGTCCCGGTCGCCATGGTCGAACGCCTCGCTCTCGGTCAGCGACACCACGCCCCAGGGCGCGCTCACCCAATCGACTATCCGCGGCGCGCCAGCCGATCCGTTCGAATCGACCAGCACCAATTCGGTCGATCCCCCGCCAATGTCGAAGATCAGGGCCGGACCATTGCCGGGTTCCAGTAGTGCGTGGCAGCCCAGTACCGCCAGCCGCGCCTCCTCCTGCGCGCTGATGATATCGAGCGCGATGCCCGTCTCGCGGTAGACGCGCTGGATAAAGTCCGTACCGTTGGACGCCCGGCGACAGGCTTCGGTCGCAACCGAGCGCGCCAGCGTCACATGACGGCGGCGCAGCTTGTCGGCGCAGACGGACAGCGCGGCAATGGCGCGATCAATCGCGGCGTCGCTGATCCGCCCGGTCGAAGCCAGCCCTTCGCCCAGCCGCACGATCCGCGAAAAGGCGTCTACTACAATGAACCCGTCCGCCGACGGCTTGGCGATCAGCAAACGGCAATTATTGGTGCCAAGGTCGATGGCGGCATAGGATCGCCGCTCACGCGCGCCATGCGGCGCAATGCCCCGCGATGGTGACGGGGGAGGAATGGCCGCAGCCTTGCTCCCATTGCCCGGACCGGATCGGACACGCTTGCCCGAAAAACCGCCGGTCGGACCGGAACTCTGCGGCGATGGGCGGCTCTGCTGCACCATGCCGAAACTCTCTTCTGTTTTTCGCCAGCCTCGTGGGGAGGCCGGAACTTGTCACCATGCTTAAGCGGATCAGCGCGGATGCGCAAGGGATGCCCGCCTGCATCGAAAAGCTGTACCGGATTAAAGTTAACAGCCATTGTCATTAAGTAGCGCGCCCGGTCTTCCCAATAGCGCACCCTCAAAAATGACGCATTTGCGCTGTTCTACTAGGAAAAATCTGCGACATTGCGTGGCGATGTGACCTTTTTGAAACATAAGGCAATTTTCGCGCATTGCCTCATTGTGTTCGTCTTGTTGCTGACATAGCTTCCCCTCAGGTCTTTGGGGAGTTACCATCATGCACATTCGTAAGAATGGCGTGCGCATGCTTGCGCGCGCCGGTCGTACAGGCCTTCTGGCATCGGCCGCCGTCGCCGCCTTGAGCTTTGCACCGCTGGCCCATGCCGTCGTGCCGAACGACAGCAAAAGCCCGTCCGACATTGTAGATGGCAGCGACGTCAACGGCGTCGGCATCATGTATCGGGCCGATGGCTTCGTCTGCACCGGCACGCTGATCAATCCGCGCACCGTCATTTTTGCCGCTCACTGCGTCAACGACCTCGACACGCCCGATTACAGCACCGTCAATGGCGGCGTTCCAGTGGCGTTCGCCTTTCAGAACAACGCCCGCCCTGGCCTGATCGACTGGCTGAGCAACGGCTTTCAGACCAACACGGCTTTAAGCGTCTATAACGTCAACAATATTGCCTATCACCCCGACTCGCTCGATCCGCCAGCACTAAGCTTCCTCTATGGCGACGTGGCCATGGCGACGCTCGATATGCCGGCGGCCGACGTACCGACCTGGACCATGCTCTTTTCCGCCCTGTCCGCGCCCTCGGCCATCAGCGAAACATCGGGCACCGGCTATCATGTGACCATCACCGGCTATGGCCGCAGCGGCAGCGGCACGACGGGTAATAGTTTCGGCATCGACTTCCGCCGCAAGACCGCTGAAAACTTCTTGGGTATGCTTGGGTCGCTCGACGATATCGATGCGTTTCTGTTCGGTGATGCCGGGGGCTATACCCAGAATCTCTATCACACCGACTTTGATGATCCGACCCGCGAAAATCCGTTCGATTTCAACCTATTCAAGGACGATGCGCTGCCCAACGAAGGCAGCACGGCAGGCGGCGATTCGGGTGGCCCCCTGGTGCTGGACCAGGCCTTCGACGAAAAGACGATCATCGGCGTGCTGTCGGGCGGCAGCCGTTATTTCCTTGGACAGCCGCAAAGCTCCTATGGCGGCTCATCCTTCTACCAGCCGCTCTATCTGTTCTGGGACTGGATCGCGCAGAACAACCCCTATCGCTACGCCACTGCCAAGGCAGGCGACGGTCTGTGGAGCGACCCGACCCATTGGGTGACCGCGCTCGATCCCAATTATCGGGTTATCGACAGCAATGGCGCGCTAGTGAACGGCATTCCCACGACGCCGGGCGCAGGCGCGTTCGGGCAGGACAGCGCCCAGAAATTCGGCCAGATCTGCTACCAGCCCAATTATGAGGTGGCGGATATTTGCTATGATGTCGGCACCGACACGCTGATCGTCGATGGCGAACCTGTCGTTGCGGAAGCGGCAGGCACAACCACCGGCGCAACCGTGGTCAGTAACAATAAGGGCAAGGTGGAGATCGCCGAACGCAGCCCCAACGCTGAAAATGTTACCCTGCTGAGCGGCGCAATCCATGAAGCACAGGTGCAAGACGTCGGCCCTGCGGTGCTGCCCGCACCCACCCTCGCCAATGGCCTGCCCGGCGCGACCAGCTTCGTACCCAACAATATCGACCCGCTCGCCTCGCAAGGAGTGATCGGCCGCTATTATGACGTGACGCTCAGCGCCAATGGCAAGACGACGCTGGATATGGACGCCACCGTCGATCGGTTCACCATTGCGGGCACTGGCGCTACGCTCGATGTCACGGCGGCCGGATCGCTGACCAGTCTGATGGACATTGCTCACCTCGCCGGCGTCGTGAATGTCGATGGCATGGTCCAAACGCCGGGCGACTATTTCCTGATGACCGGGCTTTTGTCCGGCAAGGGAACAGTGCGCGCGCCCTATTTCACCAATGTCCTGGGCACGATCGCCCCCGGTGGCGTCGGCACGATCGGCACGCTCAAAATTGAGGGCAATGCGTTGCTCTCGTCAGGCAGCACGCTCCAGATCGATCTGGGTGCCAATGGCGTGTCGGATGTACTTGCGGTCCGGGCGACGCAGTTCGTCGAATCCGATGACAATGGCGGGAGCGAAAGCGCACCGACGGGCGATGGCCAGGGCAATGGCGAAGATAATCAGGCGCAGGCCTCCGCAGTCGCAGCCATCACCGCCGCTCAGGCCGATGGCGATGTCTCGCTGCTTGCGGCGGGTGATCCCATCAACGGCATCGCCGCGCTCGGCGGGCGCGTGGTTTTTGGTGCCGCGACCGGCACCAAAATCCGCTACGGCAATAGCTACACCTTCCTGACCGCCGAAGGCGGCATCGACGGCAGCTTTGCGACGCCGACCAACTTGTCGGCGGTGTTGAAGCCGGTTTTATTCTATGGTCCCAACAGCGTCAGCGTGCGGATCGACGCGGGCCTCTATGCCGACGTCGTCAACCGCGCTGCGCCGAACCAGACCAGCTTTGCCCAGTTGCTCGACCAGAATCGGCCGCTCTATGCCAACTATGCCAATCTCTATGGCGAGGCCGATCTGCTGAGCGTTGCCGGAGTCCAGGCAACCTTCGAGGCGATGGCACCGCGCACAGAAACGCTCAAGACCTCCATGGCCGAAGTGTTGAACGACAATATGGCGCGCTTCTATCGCGACCGGCTGACGAAGCTCGATGGCGGGGCGATGGGTGGCACGCTGACCATGACCGGCCAGCCGCTGCAACTGGCCGCCGCCAGTCTCAACAATATCGACCTTGGCATGGCGCAGGGTGGCGGCGGCGACACCACCGTCCGCGAAGGTGTGCTGCCTGAAGATGTCAGCGCCTTCCTGGCGGGCGGCTATATCGACGGCGACAGCGCGCCGATGCGGACCGCCACCCCGCTTGGCCGCGACCAGTTCGATGGCTGGTATATGGCCGTCGGCATCGAAAAGGCGTTTGGCGACAATGGCGTTGTCGGCCTCTCAGCCTCCTTCAGCGAATTGAAGGGCAATACCGGGGCCAATGACTGGGGCCGCGCCCGTCTCTATCAGGGCACCGTCTATGGCGCGTTCGATCTGGGCGGCCTCAAACTGGATGCGGTCGGCAGTGCAGGTACGATGGCGACACGCTCACGTCGCTCCTTCGCGGTCGGCATCACCCCCTACACCCTCTATGGCAGCGACCAGGAACTGGCCCTGTCGGGTGAGTTGGGCGTCAGCAAGGCGTTGGGCAGCGATGCGTTCAGTATCGTTCCCCGCGCATCGATACGCGGTGCCTATATCAGTTCGGGCAATCTCGCCGAATATGGCGGTGATGCCGCTTTGGTCATCGAGCGCCATGCCATCCGTAGTGCGCAGGGTCGTCTGGGTGCCACGGTCAAGGCGGACACGGGCGGTATCAAACCTTACCTCACGGCCAATTATGTCCATGAGTTCAACGACCAACCCGCCTTCTTCCTCGCCAATCTGGTTGGCGGCACCGGCAGCCTCGCGCCCTTCGCGCTGGGGGGATCGGACAAGAATTGGGGCGAAGTCGGCGGTGGCCTGACCATCCGGGCTGGCTCCGTGGACCTCAACCTCACCGCCGACACGACCGTCTGGCGCAAGGATATCAGCTATCAAAGCTATCGAGCGGGCGTGAAGATCCGCTTCTGATCCACGCCATGCACCAACGAAAAGGGCCGCCCCATCATCGGGCGGCCCTTTTTGTGTCCGCAATCGCGCGTTTCAGAGCGGCAGCAGCGCCGCGACGATCGACCGTTCTTCGGCCCGCAGCACCCCCCAGGCGCGCGCCGCGGCCCGGCTGTCCATCGCCTCCACGCCGACTCCCTTGGCCTCCAGTTCGCGAACAAAGGCGCGCGGTGGCTGGCGTAGCCCGGCCCCTGTACCAAGCAGCAGGAATTCGGGACGCGGATCGCTGTCCAGCAGGTCGCCCAACGCCGCCAGCGTCAGCGCCTCTATCGTCGGCGCATCATCCCAGGCCATCGCCCGCGTGGGGCTGAGCAACAGACCGTTCGGAAACAGATCGTCGCGCACGCGGAAACCGCGCCCGGCAAAGCCGGTGACGATCGGCCCCTGCCCGCTCTCGTCGCGGCGCAATTCTATCCCTATGCGCTTGTCGCCGCTCAGGGCTTCGCCCCGTCATCGCGCGGCCCGACGCGCTCCGCCTGCGCGGCAAGATTGGCCTTGGCCGCCTTCTTCTCCGACGACATCGGCGAGAGGCCCAACGAGATCAGCAGCGAAGAGGAGACATAGACCGACGAATAAGTGCCAACGATGATGCCCAGCATCATCGCCGCCGTGAAGCCGCGCAGCACATGGCCACCGAACAACAGCAATGCGCCCAGTGCCAGCATGATCGTCACCGACGTCATCACCGTGCGCGGCAGCGTCTCATTGACCGACAGGTCGATCAGCGATTTCATGTCCATCTTGCGATATTTGCGCATATTTTCGCGGATGCGATCGTCGATCACCATCTTGTCGTTGATCGAATAGCCCACGATCGTCAGCACGGCCGCGACGATATTGAGGTCGAACTCCAATTGCGTCACCGCAAAGAAGCCCAGCGTCATCAGCACGTCGTGGACGATCGCGACGAACGTCGACACGCCAAATTGCCATTCATAGCGGAACCAGGAGAAGATCGCGATGCCGATGATGGCGAGCAGCACCGCCAATATGCCGTTGCGGATCAACTCGCCCGACACCTTGCCCGACACCGTGTCGTAGCGCGAGAAGGTGACGCCGGGAAATTGCGCCGACATGGCGTTGCGGGTCTTTTCAACCACCGCATTGGCCGCGCCCGCCCCGCCCTGGTCGGGCAGAGGCAAACGGATCTGCACCGTCTTGGGATCGCCGAACTGCTGGAGCGAGCTTTCGCCCACGCCCAGCCTGCCGATGGTCGCACGCACCTTGTCGGTTTCGACATTTTGCGGGAATTTCGCCTCGATCATCAGGCCGCCGACAAAGTCGACGCCCAGATTGAGACCCCGATAGGCCGTCGCGCTGACCGCCAGCACCGTCAACAGGGCCGTGAGCGCAAACGCCCACTTCCGCATCGCGACGAAGCCGATATTCGTATTATCGGGGACGAGCTTTAGAAGTTTCATGCGCTAAGACCTAATACCGTTCGGGCTGAGCGAAGTCGAAGCCCCTGTCTGAGCGGAGGCGAAGACACCTCGCTATGCTCGGTGGTGCCCTTCGACAAACGCAGGGCGAACGGAAGGAGGGGTGTCACCTCGATCATATATGGATGTCCGTCGGCCGGGTGCGGCGCACCCAGTTGGCGACGACCATGCGGGTGAAGGTGACGGCGGTGAACACGCTGGTCGCAATGCCGATCAGCAGCACGATGGCAAAGCCCTTGACCGGCCCCGACCCCAGCGCCAGCATGATCCCGCCTGCAATGGCATGGGTCACGTTCGCCTCGAAAATGGTGCGGCTGGCTTCCTTATAGCCATGTTCGATCGCCTGGACGACATTGCGCCCGCGCCGCCGCTCTTCGCGAATCCGTTCATAGATCAGCACGTTGGCGTCGACCGCGGTGCCGATCGTCAGCACGAACCCGGCAATGCCGGGCAGCGTCAGCGTCGCCCCCAATATGCCCATCACGCCCAGGATGACTGCCACATTGATGGCAACGGCCAGATTGGCATACATGCCGAACCGACCATAGCTCAGGAACATGAAGATCGCGACCGCAACCACCGCGATGATCGACGCGATCAGGCCCGCGCGAATCGAATCCGCCCCCAGCCCCGGTCCGACCGTGCGTTCCTCGACGACCGCCAGCGCGACCGGCAATTTACCGGACCGCAGCGCGATCGCCAGTTGGTTGGCGCTTTCGACCGTGAAATTGCCGCTGATCTGTGCGCTGCCGCCCAGGATCGGCTCATTGATATTGGGTGCCGACAGCACTTTACCGTCCAGAATGATCGCAAAGGGGCGATTGACATTTTGCGACGTGACCTGGCCGAATTTACGGCCACCCGCACTGTTGAAGCGGATGTTGACGATCGCCTGGTTATTCTGGTCATAGCCTTGCGTCGCGTCGGTCAGATCCTCGCCCGACACCATCACCTGCCGCCGGACCGCGATCAGCGGCACGCCCGACGGATTGTCGAGATAGGGCAGCACTTCACTGCCCACCGGCGCGCGGCCCTGCGCCACTTCGGAGGGGTTGGCGGTCGTATCGACCAGCTTGAATTCCAGCTTGGCGGTCTGCCCCAGCAAATCCTTGAGCGCCTGCGGGTCCTGAAGGCCGGGCACCTGCACCACGATGCGGTTGCTGCCCTGCTGCTGGATCGTCGGCTCGCGCGTGCCCATTTCGTCGATGCGCTTGCGGATCACTTCGGTCGCGACTTCCATCGCGCTCTTGACCGCATTGTCGATGCCCGCATTGGTCGGCGTGATCGTGATGGTGGAGCTGTTGACCACCGCCACGTCGAAATCGCGCTGGCCGGTCAGCCCCGCGCCCTGCGTCAGCGGGCGGATGCGCTCGACGGCGGCATCCACTTGCGCCGGATCGCGCACCATGAAGCTCAGCTTCCCGTCACGGCTGGAGATATCGCCGATCGCGATGCGCGGGTCAGCCCGGCGCAGTTCGGTGCGAACCTGCTCCTCCATATTGACGAGCCGCTGCTTGGCGACATCCTGGGTCGAGGCTTCGAGCAGCAGATGACTGCCGCCCGACAGGTCGAGACCAAGATTGACCCGCGTCTGCATGAAACCGGGCAGCCGGGCTACAGCCGAATCGGGCAGGAAGCTCGGCACCGCGCACAGCACACCAATCAACAGGGGCAGGATGATCGCGATCACCGCCGCACGCGAGAAATTGAGCATCGTTGGGGTCAGTCGTTCGCGGGCTTGGCAGTGGTCGGGTCGATCACGTCGGTCAGGGTCGACTTGACCGCCTTGACCTTCATGTTCGGTGCCAGTTCGACATCGGCATAGATGTCATCGACGCGCACGACCTTGCCGATCAGGCCGCCGCCGGTGACGACCTGGTCACCCTTCTTCACCGCGTCGATCTTGGCCTTATGCTCCTTCATCTTCTTTTGCTGCGGACGGATCAGCAGGAAATAGAAGACCACGAAGATCAGGACCAGCGGTGCCATCTGCACCAGGATTCCGGCGCCGGAGGCTTCCCCGCCAGCGGTCTGGGCAAAGGCTGTCGATATGAACATGAGTGGGACTTTCGCCTATATGTCAGTTGGCCGCGCAACGCATGGGAGCGCCCGCCTATCAAGGCCGGGCGGCTACCACAGATGCAAGGGCGGAGGCAATATGATTAGGGAATCGTCAGCGGCCGCCAAAAGCCCGCATCGAATCCCTTGCAACTTGCCCAAACCCCTTCTAAAGGCGCTCCTCCGGTCGGGACGTAGCGCAGCCTGGTAGCGCATCACACTGGGGGTGTGGGGGTCGGAGGTTCGAATCCTCTCGTCCCGACCAAGATTTTCGGAAAAGCAATGGTTTAGCGAACATCCACTGACAGCGTCAGTGGCGCCCATTAGCTTCATCTAACGCATGTCTAACAGCGCCGCCGACAACACCCAAGATCGCTACGGAACGAGCTTGGTAAGCTGGCCTTGATTCACGCTCGCAACATATCCGTATATGCCATGCTGCTGATATTCATTCCCTTCAAGGAATGCCTCTTCCAGCTTATCCATACGCTCAGGGATGATAGCCATCGCCCCAGAGCCAAACTCAATATTGAAGCTTGTCACGACCGCTGACGCGGGCTGCGTTTTCTCTGGATTGAAAGCAAATCCCGCCAGATCGGCGGCATCAGTCAGTTGGGCGATTGCCGTGCCAACCATCGCCTCGCTGTCACCTGAGACTGTAATGTCATCCATATATACGGTTACGGCCACTCCCTCTCTCCTGAGACGCTCAATACACCGACCAAGAGCGGAATGCGCCAACACGAGAGAGGCGATAAGCGGCGATTGCACAAAGCCAAAGGGGACGCTGAACGACCTAGCGGGAGGGACCTTATCGACTGTGCTATCGCAAGCGATTTCCCATGCCTCGCTTTGGGTGAAGCCGAGCCTCTTCACCGACCTGAAAATCTTGCTACGGCTGATTTGATCAAAGAAACGAAGCAGGTCCAACGACGCCACCCAAGGTGCATTATGATGCATTCTCACCGCAGCGACGTGCCCACCATCACGCAGATGGAAGAAGTTCTTGGGCGCTGCCCAACGCATTTCCACGTCGCGTTTAATCTCACCGCCGCGTGCCCGACCGTTATTCGTGGGAACGTAAACGCGAGTACCCGGCTTTAACTGGAAATGATGGCCGTATAAATTTCGCATCGTAGTTGGTGACCTCGCCCAGGATCTTCATGAGCCAATACGCACCTTTCAGCACGTTAGCCAGAATACCCGAGGCGAGGCCACAGTAACGAACGAAACGAAGTTTCATCTTCATAACCGTGGGTCCTTCACACTACCCTCGGCTGCCTTGCGCTTTCGCGCCAGTCACCAACCAAAGCAGCATCATGGTCAACTGTTATGCAGTCACCCATGTTGCTCCGAAGCAGTCTCCCGGATATTCCAAGTCGCCGCCGTGAAGAACCTCATACCGAGGGATTGCTAATGTGGGACGCAGCCGAAACAACTTCAAGCCTCCATTTTTCGGAAATTTTCATTTTGGACCAGTTGCAACCTACGCCCGCCCGCATAGCCAATCATGCCCCCATCCCCCTTGCCCCCACCCCCTCCCCCCGCTAAGTTCCCTTTTCGTTCTGCAAAGGGAAATTTATGGACAGCCTTTCCGCCCTTCTAATTCTGGTCGCATTGCTCGTCGGGCTGGCGGTGGGGTGGCTGTTGCGCGGGCGGATGCTGGCACCCTTGGCGGCGGAGAAGGCAGACCTTGCCGCGCGGCTGGAAGTCGCCAGTGCGCAGCGCAACGGCGCGATCGCCGAATTGGCGGTGGAGCAGGAGCGGGTGGCGCAGGCGCAAGCGCAGATCGCCCGGCTCGACGCCGCGCAGGTTGCCTCAGCACAGCGCATCGACGCGATCCAGGCCAGTGCGCAGCAGCGTTTCGAGGCGGCGCAGGCAGAGCGCGAGGCGGCCCTGCGCGAACTCGCCGCGCTCCAGTCCGATACCCAGGCGCGCGCCGAAGCCTTCGAAGCGCAGATCGCCGCGCTCAAGGATGCCAAGGAACAACTTTCCGCCCAGTTCAGCGAGATTGGCGGCAAGCTGCTGGGCGAGGCGCAAAAGACGTTCCTCGACCGTGCCGACCAGCGTTTTGCGCAGGCGAACGAGAAGAGCGAGGCGCAATTGAAGACGTTGCTCTCGCCCGTCGAAACCACGCTCAAACGCTATGAGGAGGGATTGCAGCGGGTCGAAAAGGACCGTGTGGGCAGCTATGCCGAACTGCGCGAAGCCGTGCAGCAGGTACATGTCGGCCAGGGTCAGGTGCGCGAAGAGACCGCCAAGCTGGTCAATGCGCTGCGCGCCGCGCCCAAGACGCGCGGCCGCTGGGGTGAACAGCAGTTCAAGAATCTGATCGAGGCCGCCGGCCTGTCGGCCCATGTCGATTTCAGCGAGGAAGTATCGGTTACGGTCGAAGACGGCCGGTTGCGCCCCGACTTCATCATCAACCTGCCCGGCGACCAGCAGATGGTGGTCGACGTCAAATGCTCGCTTGTCGCCTATCTGAACGCCGTCGATCAGGTCGATTCGGCATTGCGCGACGCGCATATGGCCGACCATGCCCGCGCGATGCGCACCCATGCCGACGCGCTGGGGCGCAAGGCCTATTGGGAACAGTTCGACAAGGCGCCCGACTTCGTCATCATGTATGTGCCGGGCGACAATTTCGTCACCGCCGCATTGGAAGCGGACATGGACCTGTGGGAGCGCGCCGCGCGCAACCGCGTCATCATCTGCGGTCCGTCCACCTTCCTGCCGCTCGCCCGGACGCTCGCCAGCCAGTGGCGGCAAGCGAAATTGCAGGATCAGGCGCGCGAAGTCGCCGAACTGGGCAAGCAGCTATACGAACGCCTCGCCGCCGCCGCCGGATCGCTCAAGAAATTGGGCAATCGGCTCCATGGCGCGGTCGGGGATTACAACGCCTTCGTCGGCAGTTTCGAGGGCCGGGTATTGGTGACCGGGCGCAAGCTGCGCGACCTCAATATCGAGACCGGCGGCAAGGAACTGGACGAGCTTGGCCCGGTCGAGGCGCTGGTCCGCGAGCCCGCATCGCCCGAAGCGCTGCGCGCCCTGTCCGACGCAGCGGAATAGCGCTAGGGAACCAACCACCCTCCGCCTGCGTCTCTTCTGTATGAAGCCTTGAAAATCAAAGCCGTAAGGGTTGAGAGACAAGGGTCGGAGACTATCATGTGGAAGCGATTGATCTTTAGGCGTGCGCCCCCGTCGCGCCCGGTGCCTGTCGAACCGGACATGCCGCGCCGGTCGAGGCCGCTTGAGGCCGACCATCCCTTTGCCGACCTCATCGCCAAACTGGATCGCATCCCCTATCCCATGCCGCATAAGGCGGCGCTCAGCCGCTAAGGCGCGCTGCCCGTCTCTTGCCCCCCTGCTTCTCCGCTGGCATGGCAAGAGCCATGACAAAGATCGGCCTGCTGGGCGGCTCCTTCAATCCGGCACATGGCGGCCACCGCGCCATTTCACTGTTCGCGGCACAGGCGCTCGGTCTGGACGAGGTCTGGTGGCTCGTTTCGCCCGGTAATCCGCTCAAGCCGCGCGCGGGCATGGCCCCGCTCCCCGCCCGCCTCGCCCACGCCCGGCAAGTCGCCCGCCGCGCGCCGATTCGCGCCACCGCTATCGAGGCGCATCTTGGCACCCGCTACACCATCGACACGCTCCACGCGCTGGCGCAACGCTATCCCAAAAACCGCTTCATCTGGCTGATGGGTGCCGATAATCTGGCGCAATTTAGCGATTGGCGCGACTGGCGTGGCATTGCCCGGCAAATGCCCATTGCCGTGATCGCCCGTCCGGGCTATGATAGCAGTGCCCATGGCTCTGCGGCCATGAGCTGGCTGCGGCGCTTCGTCCGGTCCCCGCGCCAGAGTGCAGACTGGACGAATTGGAGACCACCGGCGCTCGTGCTTTTGCGCTTTCGCCCTGATCCAAGATCGGCGACCCTGCTTCGGCAGGCGGACCCCCTCTGGCATCGCGAATATGAAACATCGTGTGTGCGAGATTCGCTCACGCGCCGGTTAGTGATCTAGAATGGAGCCTTTTTGACCAGACCTCATCCCGCCAACGACACGGCCGCATCGGCCGATACCGTGGCCGCCCTGCACGCCCTCGTCATGCAGTCGCTCGACGACGACCAGGCGCAGGAAACCATCTCCATCCCCCTCGAAGGCAAGAGCAGCATCGCCGACTATATGGTGATCGCCAGCGGTCGTTCGTCGCGCCAGGTCGCGGCGATCGCCCAGCATCTGGCTGAACGGATCAAGAAGGAAACCGGCCGTTCGGCACGGGTCGAAGGGCTGCCGGTCGCTGACTGGGTGCTGATCGACGCGGGCGACGTGATCGTTCACCTGTTCAAGCCCGAAGTGCGCAGCTTCTACAATCTGGAACGCATGTGGGGCTTTGTCGATGCGCCGGTCGCCGGTACAGCCTGAAGCCTTCGACAGTCGAGCGGTGACAGGCTAGGGGGAGCACCATGCTCCTCCACATCATCGCGCGCGGAAAAATAGGGCGATCGCCCGAAGCCGATCTGGTTGACCGCTATGTCAAGCGATTGACCATGCCGCACAAGATCACCGAAATGCCCGACCGGGGCGGCAAGCTGCCGCCTGCCGCGCCCGGCGCCGTGACGGTGATGCTCGATGAAAAGGGACGGCAGCTTGGCTCGATGGCGTTCGCCCGGCGGCTGGAAGGCTGGCGCGACGCGGGCACCCGCGAATGCCGCTTCCTGATCGGCGCGGCGGATGGCTTCGACGATGCCGACCGGGCCAATGCCGACCTTCTGATCGCTTTTGGCGCAATGACCTGGCCGCATATGATGGCCCGCGCGATGCTGGCCGAACAATTGTGGCGCGCCTGCTCCATCCTTGCCAATCACCCCTATCATCGCGAAGGATAGCCGCGTGAAGCGGGGGACGATCATCAGCGGCGCACTGTGCGGCTTTTTGGCGCTGGCCGCCACGCGCCTGACGGCTGCCGATGACGGGGCGATCATTCTGCCCGGCACGGCTGGCACCACGCTGGCGCAGGAACAGGCAGCGCTCAAGGCCGCCCGCCGCCAGTCGGACGAAGCGCGTGATCGCTCCGCCCGGCTGGAGCAACAGGCCAGTGCCGCGCGCGACGACGCCGAACAGGCCCGCCGCCGCGCCGCCGCCACCGCCGCCCGCATCCAGCAGGCCGAGGCGGACATTCAGGCGGCCCAGGCCCGCATCGCCATCATCACGCGGATGCAACGGACACAGGCTGCGCGGCTGGCAGCCCGTCAGGAGCCGGTTGTGCGCCTGACCGCCGCGCTTCAAATGATGGCCCGCCGCCCGATGGCACTAACGCTGGTGCAACCCGGATCAATCACCGACGCGGTCCATATGCGCGCGGTGCTGGGGCAGATATTGCCCGTCATCCAGCAACGCACGGCAGGCCTGCGGGCCGAACTCGCCCGCAGCCGCGCCCTGCGCGCCACCGCGCAGCAGGCTGCCGGTGCGCTGACACAGGCGCAGGCCGACCGCCGTCAACGCCAGGCCGCGCTCGCCACGTTGGAAACGCAAAAGCGCGTCGCCGCGCGTGATTATCGTGCCAATGCCGGGCTGGAGAGCGAACGCGCGCTGGCGCTTGGCGAACGCGCCCGCGACATCGTCGATCTGATGGACCGGCTGGAGCAAGCGGGCGACCTGCGCGAACGACTCGCCGCCCTCCCCGGCCCGCTGCTTCGCCCCGATCGCCCCGATCAGGTCGGCGCACCCCAGCCCGAAACCACCCGCGCGGCCAGCGGCCCCCCACCCTACCGCCTGCCCGTCATCGGCCAGCTCGTCACCGGCATGGGCGAAGTCAATGACGGCGGCGTGCGATCACGCGGCCTCAGCCTCGTGACACAACCCGGCGCCCAGACCGTCGCGCCGACCGCAGGGCGCGTTGCCTTTGCTGGCCCCTATCGCGGCTATGGTCAGATATTGATCATCGACCATGGCCAAGGCTGGACCACGCTGATCACCGGCCTGCACCGGGTTACCGCACAAGTCGGCGACACGGTGCGGCAGGGCGACCCCGTCGGCATCACCGGCCAGGGCCGCCCGACGGTGACGATCGAACTACGCCGCAATGGGCGTCCGGTAGACATCGTACCTCTGGTGGGTTTGGGGTGAGGAATCCCCATTAACCCGACGCTCATCGACACTGCGCGACATTGGTCGAAACGCGCTTTTGCGTCGCGACGCGAATCGGCTTATGGTGGGACGACGATGCCGGAACCAAGGATGCCCATGAAATCGACCTTCCTCCATGGCGCCCTTGCGCTTGGGGCGCTTGCGCTCATTCCCGCCGCCACCGCGACCTTCGCGGCGGGGGAGGCGTCGAGCTACAAGGCGCTCGATGAATTTATGGACGTGTTCCAGAAGGTCCGCAGCGACTATGTCGAGAAGGTCGACGATGAAAAGCTGATCAAGGGCGCGATCGACGGGATGCTGGCCAGCCTCGATCCGCACAGCAGCTTCCTGAACGCCCGCGATTTCCAGAATCTGCGCACCCAGACCGAGGGCAGCTATGGCGGCCTGGGCCTGTCGGTCACGCAGGAGGATGGCGCGGTCAAGGTCATCGCGCCGACGCAGGACACGCCCGCATGGCGCGCGGGCATCAAGTCGGGCGACTATATCACCCATATTGACGGGCAGCTCATCTATGGCGGCACACTGGACGAAGCGGTCGACAAGATGCGCGGCGCGCCGGGCACCGCGCTCAAGCTGACCATCGTGCGCGCTGGTCGCGACAAGCCGATCGACCTGACCCTGACGCGCGAGATCATTCAGTTGAAGCCCGTCAAATGGGAAGTGAAGAATAATATCGGCGTCATCAACATCGTCAGCTTCTCGGCCAATACCGGCGCTGACGTGCGCCAGGCGATCCGCAGCATCGACAAGAGCCTGGGCCACAAGCCCACCGGCTATGTGCTTGACCTGCGCTCCAATCCGGGCGGCTTGCTGGACGAGGCGGTGACCGTCAGCGACATCTTCCTGGAACGCGGCGAAATCGTGTCGCAGCGCGGCCGGGCCAAGGGCGATGTCGAACGCTATTATGCCAAGCCGGGTGACGATGCGAAGGGCTTGCCCGTGATCGTGCTTGTCGATGCAGGGTCCGCTTCCGCCTCGGAAATCGTGGCGGGTGCCTTGCAGGACCAGCGGCGCGGTCTGGTGATGGGGGAACGCAGCTTCGGCAAGGGCAGTGTGCAGACGATGCTGCCGCTCAGCAATACCAGCGCGCTCAAACTGACCACCGCGCGCTATTATACCCCGTCGGGCCGCAGCGTGCAGGAAGGCGGCATCCAGCCCGATATCCGCGTGCCGCAATTGTCGGACCCGGATTATAAGAACCGGCCCAAATATCGCGAAAGCGACCTGCGCCGTCACCTGATCAACGAGATCAAGGCGGACGACAAGGGGCTGGAAGAAGACGCCAAGGACGATCCGCGCTTTGCCCTGTCCGCCGAGGAACTGAAAAAGCAGGGCATCGAGGATTTCCAGCTCGACTATGCGCTCAAGACGATTGCGCGCCTTGCCAGCACGCCGGGGGCGACCATCGCCCAGGCGCAGGCGGCGGCGCGCAAGCCAGCCGGAAAATAGCCTATCCCGTCCGGCCGCCGCTTCGCCTGCAAGTTCAGCATGACGAAAGGTGCCGGTGTGTCTAAGCAGGGGGAATGAGCAGACTTCCCCTTGCCCGCGCCCTTGCGCTGCTGCTGCCCGTGGCGCTCCTTGGCGGTGCCTATGCCTCCCAATATATTGGCGGCTTGCACCCTTGCGAAATGTGCTGGTGGCAGCGTTATCCGCACATGGCCGCGATTCCGCTGGCCTTGCTGGCCTTCGCGACGAAAGCGACGCCCCGGACAAGCGCTGCCTTCACCGCACTCGCCGCCATGGCCATCGCGATCAGCGGCGGCATCGGCCTGTTCCATGCCGGGGTCGAATATGGCTGGTGGGAGGGGCTGACCGCTTGCTCCACCACGCCCACCGGCGGCAGCGCGTCGGACATATTGACGCAGATCATGGCGACGCCGATCACCCGCTGCGACGTTGCGCCCTGGAGCCTGCTGGGCATCTCGCTCGCGGGCTATAATGGCCTCTTGTCGGTCGGTGGCGCGGTCGCCATCTTGGCATTGTTGAGCAAGAAGGGACGTCACGCATGAGCGGATCGAACGACTTTCCCCGCCCCGGCCGACGCCTGACCGACAATGCGCGCGATTCCATGCTGCGCGTGGATCAGGGCGGCGAATATGGCGCGACCCGCATCTATGCGGGGCAATTGGCGGTGATGGGCGACCGCCACCCCTATGCCCGGATCATTGCAGGCATGGCGGCACAGGAAGAACGCCACCGCGCCGCGTTCGACGCCATGATCGCCCGGCGCGGCGTGCGCCCCACGGCGCTGTCTCCCATCTGGAATGTCGCTGGCTTCGCGCTGGGGGCCGTTACCGCCGCGATCGGCCCAAAGGCCGCCATGGCCTGCACCGCCGCCATCGAAACCGAAATCGACCGTCATTATGCCGAGCAACTGGAACAACTTGGCACCGATGACGCGGAACTCTCCGAGGCCATTGCGGATTTCCAGGCAGAGGAAGTCGAGCATCGTGACGCCGCACTGGCGCATGGGGCCGAACAGGCACCAGCCTATCCCTTGTTATTCGGCGCGATCCGTCTGGGATGCCGGGCCGCCATCGCGCTGTCGAAGCGCATCTGAAAAGGACGGACGAATGACCAAGACCCCGATGATCGCAGCTTTGGCGCTGCTGGCCGCCGCCGTCCCCGCCATGGCGCAACAGCCGACAGCGCCAACCGCCGTGACCGATCCGAACAATGAAAAGGTCAATATCGTCATCGTCTATGGCGAGGATGCCTGCCCGCCCAGCCAGGGCGACGAAATCGTCGTTTGCGCGCGCAAGGGCGAGGCGGAACGCTATCGCATCCCCGAACCGCTGCGCGGCGACCCCAATAAGCCGAGCAACCAGGCCTGGGGCGAACGGGTGCGCTCGATGGAATATGTCGGACGCTCCGGCACGGAAAGCTGCTCGCCATCGGGCGGCGGCGGGGCGACCGGATGTTTTGCCCAACTCGCCCGGCTCGCCAAGGCTGAGCGCCAGGCACTCGACAATGCCAGTTGGAAGGATCTGGTCGAGGCCGAGCGCGCCAAGCGCCTGTCCACGATTGATGCGGACAGCGAAGAGATCGAGGCACGGGTGAAGGCCGAAGAAAAGGCCGCGCAGCAACAGGGTGCCAGTCCGACGCAACCCTGACGGTTTTGCGCATCGGTCGGCGTCTCAAAACCGACCAGCCGGGGATTTGGGCACCCCCGGTTTTGACAGGGGTATGAAGGAATATGATCCCATGCGACATGCTGTCGTCCTACCCCTTGTCGGCCTGCTGCTGACCCCGCTGCTCTCCTCTCCCGCGCTTGCGCAGGCGGAACCCCCGCCGGAGCGTACCATCAACCTGCTCGTCTATGGCGATGATCCCTGCCCGCAGGGCGAAGGCGACGAAATCGTCGTCTGCGCGCGCAGGCCGGAGGCGGAGCGCTACCGAATCCCCAAGAAGCTGCGCGAAAAGCCTGCGGTATCGGGTGGCCCCGGCTGGGGCAGCCAGGTCGCCACGATGGAAGGCGTCCAGCGGCAGAATCTGCCCAATAGCTGTTCGGTCAACGGGGCCAATGGTGCCACCGGCTGTACCGCCAAGATGCTGGAACAATGGTTTGCCGAGCGGCGGATGCAGCAAAGCCGTGGCGAACCCTGAGCATCTTGCATCCATCGCCGCTTTAACCTAAGCACGACCCGTCATCTGGGGAGTAGCCAGCCGTCCCGCTTAGCGGAACGGGCCTTATGTCAACATATTTGGCCGAGAGGTCATGGCATGGGGGACGCGGACAGGACCGCGTAAGGCGAGACCAATGGCATCGACGTTCCATGCCCGGCCGGGCGGGGAGCGCCGGTGGCATTGCGTCATTCACCTCCGCCCGGCCCCGGATATGCCTGATGGAAGCGCTTCTTACCTCCTCCGCCCTCGTGGCCCTCGCCGAAATGGGCGATAAAACGCAATTGCTCGCCATGCTGCTGGCCACCCGTTTTCGCAAGCCGGTGCCGATCATCCTCGGCATCCTGTTCGCAACGCTGGCCAACCATTTCCTCGCCGCCCTGCTTGGCCATTCGATCGCTGGCATATTGACGCAGGGCTGGTTCCGCTATGCGGTGGCGATCAGCTTCATCGCCATGGCCGCCTGGACCTTGGTGCCAGACAAGATCGACGAAGATGCGCCGCTCAAGGCACCATCGGGCGCAGGCGTGTTCATGACCACGCTGGTCGCCTTCTTTTTGGTCGAGATGGGCGACAAGACGCAGGTAGCGACGATCGCGCTCGGCGCACGCTTCGACAATCTGCTCGCGGTAACGATGGGCACGACGCTGGGCATGATGGTCGCCAACGTCCCGGCCGTGCTGTTCGGTGAAGCGCTGGCGAAGAAAGTCCCGATGCGTGCGTTGCAAGTCGGCGCTGCGCTACTGTTCCTGATCCTTGGCCTGTGGATGATCGCCGATCTTCAGGGCTGGATCGGGTAAGGCGTTCGCACCGGCCCTCACCCCCACCCGGCCACCCAACGGCAGTATCATATGGGTGGCCGGGTGGGGGTGAGGGCCGGTGCGGACTTTGAAATGCGCCCTTTTGCGCATTTCCAAACATGCGCTAAGCGGTTGTCAGCGCCGCGCGGCTGGGGCAAGGGAAATGGCAGCATATTCCTTTTCGAACGGACATGGGACAGGTGATGAAAGACAGTCTGGTAACGGTGTTCGGCGGCGGCGGCTTTGTCGGTCGCCAGGTGGCACAGGCGCTGCTGGGGCGCGGCGCACGGGTGCGGATCGCGCAGCGCGATCCCTCGACGGCGCTCCGGGTCAAGCCATTGGGCGGCCTCGGCCAGGTCCAGTTCATCGCCGCCGACATCCGCAATCCCGCCAGCGTGGCGCGCGCCATCGCGGGTAGCGATGTCGTCATCAACCTGGTCGGCATATTGAAGGGCGACTTCGACGCCTTCCATCATCGCGGCGCGGCCAATGTCGCCAAGGCCGCAGCGGACGCTGGCGTCACCGCGCTCGTGCATATGTCGGCAATCGGCGCGGACCCGGAAAGTCCGTCCGCCTATGGCCGGTCCAAGGCGGCGGGCGAAGCGGCGGTCAAGGCCGCCTTCCCGACCGCCACCATCATCCGCCCCTCGATCATTTTCGGTCCGGAAGACCAGTTTCTCAACCGTTTTGCAGGCATCGTCGGCATGATGCCGGTCGTGCCGGTGATTGGCGCTGCAACGAAGTTCCAGCCGGTCTATGTCGCCGATGTGGCCCAGGCCATCGCCAATGCAGCCGAGCAGCCCGGCGTCCACGGTGGCGAAACCTATGAACTGGGCGGACCGCAGGTGCGGACCATGCGCGAGATCAACCAGTGGATCATCAAGGCGATCGGCCGGGACAAGTCGCTGGTCGAAGTGCCGCAGGGCGTCGCGAAGATGCTGGCCATGCTGCCCGGCGGACCGATCACCCGCGACCAACTGGCCATGCTCGGCCGGGACAATGTCGTGGCAGAGGGGGCGAAGGGCCTCGACGCTCTGGGCGTGGTCGCCACGCCGATGGACGGCATTGCGGACAAATGGATGGTCCGTTTCCGCCGTCATGGCCGCTTTACCGATCGCGCCAGCGCTTAAGATATAATCATCCTCCCCTGCAAGGGGAGGGGGACCGCCAGCTTGCTGGTGGTGGAGGGGTGTTACCCTATCGAGAGGGTGACACCCCTCCGTCAGGGCTTCGCCCTGCCACCTCCCCTGCCAGGGGAGGATGTAACAGGAGCCTGCTACCCATGGACCTGCATTATCTGACCGTCATCCTGCTCGGCATTGTCGAGGGGCTGACCGAGTTTCTGCCGGTGTCCTCCACCGGGCACCTCATCCTCGCCAGCGAATTACTTGGCTATGATTCCGCGACCTGGGCGATGTTCAACGTCGTGATCCAATTGGGCGCGATCCTGGCGGTGGTGGTGCTCTATTGGCGCACCTTCTGGGCCGTCGGCATGGGGCTGCTGCGGCGCGAGCCGGTGAGCTGGCGCTTCCTGCGCAATCTGCTGATCGCCTTCCTCCCCTCGGCCGTCATTGGCCTGGCGCTGCATGACTATATCGAGATATTGCTGGGCGCGCCGCAGGTCGTCGCCTGGGCCTTGATCGTCGGCGGCATCGCCATCCTGCTGATCGAACGCGCGGTCAAGGAACAGCGTTTTCACGGCATCGCCGACATCCCCATGGTCCGCGTGCTGGCGATCGGCTTCATCCAGTGCCTCGCCATGGTGCCCGGCGTCAGCCGGTCGGGCGCGACCATCATGGGCGCGCTGATGCTGGGCGTGGAACGGCGCACGGCGGCCGAGTTCAGCTTCTTCCTCGCCATCCCGACAATGCTGGGCGCGAGTGTCCTCGAACTGCTCAAGAAGGGCGACCGCATCACCAGCGCCGCCGTGGGATGGGACAGCATCGCGCTGGGCTTTGTCGTGTCGTTCATCGTCGCCCTGCTGGTCATTCGCTGGTTCGTCGGTCTGGTGTCGAAACATGGCTTCGCCCCTTTCGCCTGGTATCGAATCATCGCCGGGATCGCCGCGCTGATCTGGCTGGGGTGGCGATAGGTCCGAAACGGTCTTTTTATTACCCCAGTTTTTGCGATCATTTCGCAACTAGCCCTCATAACCGTTCTTTTATAGTAAGCATTGCTGTCCTAAGTGCCAGAATCCGCGTGACTCTGCGGGTTTTTATGCTATGCGCGCCTCTGACACTTAGATCAGGGGCGAGCGATGGCCGACAATCCGATGCTGAAATTCGTGGGCAAGGGACAAGCCTACCCGGAAAAGCGCGCAGCCGACGACCGCGCCGACGATTTTCTGGAAATCAGCCGCAGTTTCATACTGGACAAGGCGGAGGAGCAGGCGTCGCGCTGCTCGCAATGCGGCGTGCCTTATTGCTCGACCCATTGCCCGCTGCACAATCACATCCCCGACTGGCTGCGCCTGACCGCCGAAGGCCGCCTGCGCGAAGCCTATGAACTGTCGAATCTGACCAGCACCATGCCCGAAATCTGCGGCCGCATCTGCCCGCAGGACCGCTTGTGCGAGGGCAATTGCGTCATCGAATTTTCCGGCCATGGCGCCGTGACCATCGGCTCGGTCGAAAAATACATCACCGACACCGCCTGGAAGGAAGGCTGGGTCGAACCCTTAGTCGCGGGCAAGCCCACCGGCCAGTCGATCGGCGTGATCGGCGCGGGGCCTGCGGGCCTCACCACGGCGGAATATCTGCGCGCGGCGGGGCATGAGGTGCATGTCTATGACCGGCATGACCGCGCCGGTGGCCTGCTGACCTATGGCATCCCCGGCTTCAAGCTGGAAAAGGACATCGTCATGCGCCGCGTCCAGCGCCTCAAGGATGGCGGCATCGTCTTTCACGAGAATTTCGAGGTCGGCCGCGACGCGACGCTCGAAGCGCTGCGCGACAAGCATGACGCGATCCTGATCGCGACCGGCGTCTACAAGCCCCGCGACATCCGCGCGCCGGGCGTCGGCGCGCCGGGCGTGGTCAAGGCACTCGATTATCTCACCGCCTCCAACAAGGCCGGGTTCGGCGACTCCGTGCCCGAACATGAAGACGGCACGCTGCTGGCGACCGGCAAGAATGTCGTCGTCATCGGCGGCGGCGACACCGCGATGGACTGTGTCCGCACCGCGATCCGGCAGGGGGCCAAGTCGGTGAAGTGCCTTTACCGCCGCGACCGCGACAACATGCCAGGATCACAGCGCGAAGTCGCCAATGCCGAGGAAGAAGGCGTCGAGTTCGTCTGGCTAACCGCGCCAATCGCGTTCGAAGGCACCGACCATGTCACCGGCGTCAAGGTCACCAGGATGCGCCTGGGAGCCCCCGACGCCTCCGGCCGCCGCGCGCCGGAACCCGATCCGGGAAGCGAACATACGCTGGAGGCCGATCTGGTCATCAAAGCGCTGGGCTACGACCCCGAAGAACTGCCCAAATTGTTCGGCGCGGACGACCTGTCGGTCACCCGCTGGGGCACGCTGCGCGTCGATCACAAAACGATGATGACCAGCGTGGACGGCGTGTTCGCCGCCGGCGACATCGTGCGCGGCGCATCGCTGGTGGTGTGGGCGATCCGTGATGGGCGGGACGTGACGGAGCATATGCACAAATATCTCAAGGCAAAGGCCAAAACCCGCGAGAGCGTGGCAGCCTAAGCGCCCCAATCCACCCCACCCCGTTCGGTTCGAGCTTGTCGAGAACGAGGCGCAGGGGTTCTCGACAAGCTCGAACCGAACGGAAGAATAGGATGGCGATCATGACTGACACTCCCTTCATGGCAAGCCCCGAAGAACGCGCGCGGATCGCCGCCGAGGGCATGTATCATCCCGACCTGGAAGGCGACGCCTGTGGCGTTGGCCTGGTCGCCGCCACCGATGGCCGCCCCTCGCGCCGCGTGGTCGCCAGCGCGATCGATGCGCTCAAGGCCGTGTGGCATCGCGGCGCGGTCGATGCCGATGGCAAGACCGGCGATGGCGCGGGCATCCATGTCGACCTGCCGGTGCGCTTCTTTGATGACGCGATTGCGGACTCCGGCCACAAGCCTTTGCCCAACCGCCTTGCCGTCGGCATGATCTTCCTGCCGCGCACGGACCTATCCGCCCAGGAAACCTGCCGCACCATCGTCGAGAGCGAGATCATCGACGCGGGCTACACCATCTATGGCTGGCGTCAGGTGCCGGTGGATGTCTCCGTCATCGGCGAAAAGGCGCAGCGCACGCGCCCCGAAATCGAACAGATCATGATCGCCGGGCCGATGCCCGAAGAACGCGATCAGGCCGAGTTCGAAAAGGATCTCTACCTCATCCGCCGCCGGATCGAGAAGCAGGTCATCGCGGCGCAGATCAACGATTTCTACGTCTGTTCGCTGTCGTGCCGGTCGATCATCTACAAGGGGCTGTTCCTCGCGGAATCGCTGTCGGTCTTCTATCCCGATCTGCAGGATGAGCGGTTCGAAAGCCGCGTCGCCATCTTCCATCAGCGCTATTCGACCAACACCTTCCCCCAATGGTGGCTGGCCCAGCCGTTCCGCACGCTCGCCCATAATGGCGAGATCAACACGATCCGCGGCAACAAGAATTGGATGAAGAGCCACGAGATCAAGATGGCGAGCCTCGCCTTTGGCGAACAGTCGGAGGACATCAAGCCAGTGATCCCGGCGGGCGCGTCCGACACCGCTGCGCTCGACGCCGTGTTCGAGGCGATCTGCCGTTCCGGCCGCGACGCGCCGACCGCCAAGCTGATGCTGGTGCCCGAAGCCTGGCAGAGCGAAAGCGCCGAACTGCCAAAGCCCCATGCCGACATGTATGAATATCTCGCCTCCGTCATGGAGCCGTGGGACGGCCCCGCCGCGCTGGCGATGACCGACGGCCGCTGGGTCGTGGCAGGCGTCGATCGCAACGCGCTGCGCCCGCTGCGCTACACGCTGACCGGCGACAATCTGCTGATCGTCGGGTCCGAAACCGGCATGGTCGTGGTTCCCGAAACGACGATCGTGCGCAAGGGCCGCATGGGTCCGGGCCAGATGATCGCGATCGACTTGGCTGAAGGCGAACTCTATGACGACGCCGCGATCAAGGACCGGATCGCGGGCGAGCGCCCCTATGGCGAGCTGATCAAGGATTTCATGGCGATCGGCGACCTGACCGACGCGCCGACCGCCCTGCCCGCGTGGGACAAGGCGGAACTGACGCGGCGGCAGGTGGCGGCCAATCTGACGCTGGAGGATCTGGAACTGATCCTGGCCCCCATGGTGGAGGATGCCAAGGAAGCGATCGGGTCGATGGGCGACGATACGCCGCTGGCGGTCATTTCCGACAAGCCGCGCACGATCAGCCACTTCTTCCGCCAGAATTTCAGCCAGGTCACCAACCCGCCGATCGACCCGTTGCGCGAACGGCATGTGATGAGCCTGAAAACGCGCTTTTCCAACCTGCACAATATTTTGGAGCAGGATGCGCAGAACAGCCATGTGCTGGTGCTGGAATCGCCGGTGCTCACCAGCGCCGAATGGGCGCGGCTAAAGGCGCATTTCGGCCCGGCCGTGGCGCAGATCGACTGCACCTTCCCCGCCACGGGCGGGCAGGAACAATTGCGCGCGGCGATCGCCCGCATCCGTGAGGAAGCCGAGCAGGCGGTACGCGAAGGCCGCACCGAAATCTTCCTGACCGACGAGAGCGTCGATGCCGATCGCGCCGCGATAGCGGGCGTGCTGGCGGCGGCGGCGGTCCACACCCATCTGGTGCGCAAGGGGCTGCGCTCCTATGCGTCGATCAACGTGCGCTGCGCCGAAGCGGTCGACACCCATTATTTCGCGGTGCTGATCGGCGTCGGCGCGACCACGGTGAACGCCTATCTGGCCGAAGCCAGCATTGCCGATCGCCATGCGCGCGGCCTGTTCGGCGACCTCTCGCTCGACGCCTGTTTCGAACGCTATCGCACCGCCATCAACGAAGGCCTGCTCAAGATCATGTCCAAAATGGGCATCGCGGTCATCAGCAGCTATCGCGGCGGCTATAATTTCGAAGCGGTCGGCCTATCGCGGGCGCTGGTCAATGATCTCTTCCCCGGTATGCCGGCGAAGATTTCGGGCGAAGGCTATGCCTCGCTCCATTACAGCGCGATGCTGCGGCACGAAAAGGCCTTCGACAGCGCGGTCGTTCGTCTGCCGATCGGCGGCTTCTACCGCCAACGCGACGGCGGCGAGGCGCATGCTTATTCGGCGCAGTTGATGCACCTGCTGCAAACCGCTGTCGGCACCGACAGCTATTCGACCTATCTCCAGTTTTCGCGCGGCGTGCGCGACCTGCCGCCCGTTTATCTGCGCGACCTGATGGAGTTCAACTTCGCCCGCGAAGCCGTGCCGATCGACGAGGTGGAAGCCACCACTGAAATTCGCAAGCGCTTCGTGACGCCCGGCATGTCGCTGGGCGCATTGTCGCCCGAAGCGCATGAAACGCTGGCGATCGCCATGAACCGGATCGGGGCCAAGGCCGTGTCCGGCGAAGGCGGCGAGGATGCCAACCGCTTCAAGCCCTATGACAATGGCGACAACGCCAATTCGGTCATCAAGCAGATCGCCAGCGGCCGCTTTGGCGTCCATGCCGAATATCTGGCATCGGCCGAGGAAATCGAGATCAAGGTCGCCCAGGGGGCCAAGCCCGGCGAAGGGGGCCAGCTCCCCGGCTTCAAGGTGACCGAGTTTATCGCCAAGCTGCGTCACTCGACGCCCGGCGTAACGCTCATCTCGCCGCCGCCGCATCACGACATCTATTCGATCGAGGATCTCGCCCAGCTCATCTATGACTGCAAGCAGATCAACCCGCGCGCGCGCGTCTGCGTCAAGCTGGTGAGCCAGGCGGGCATCGGCACGGTCGCGGCTGGCGTGGCCAAGGCGCATGCCGACGTCATCCTGATCGCGGGCCATGTCGGCGGCACCGGCGCCAGCCCCCAGACCTCGATTAAATATGCCGGGACGCCATGGGAAATGGGCCTGTCGGAAGCCAATCAGGTGCTGACCCTCAACGGGTTGCGCCACCGGGTGAAGCTGCGCACCGATGGCGGGCTGAAAACCGGGCGCGACATCGTCATCGCCGCGATCCTGGGCGCGGAGGAGTTCGGCATCGGCACGCTCAGCCTCGTCGCCATGGGCTGCATCATGGTGCGTCAGTGCCACAGCAACACCTGCCCCGTGGGCGTGTGCGTGCAGGATGAGAAACTGCGGCAGAAATTCACTGGCACACCGGAGAAGGTCATCAACCTGATGACCTTCATCGCCGAAGAAGTGCGCGAAGTGCTGGCGCGGCTGGGCTATCGCAGCCTGGACGAAGTGATCGGGCGGACCGAATTGCTCAAGCAGGTCAATCGCGGGGCCGAGCATCTCGATGACCTGGATCTCAACCCGCTCCTGGCCAAGGTGGATGCCCCCGACGACCAGCGCCGCTTTTCGCTGACCCAATGGCGCAACGACGTGCCCGACAGCCTGGACGCGCAGATGATGCGCGATGCCAAGGCGGTGTTCGAGCGTGGCGAGAAGATGCAGTTGACCTATACGGTGCGCAACACGCACCGCGCGGTCGGCACCCGCCTCTCCTCGGCCGTCACCGACAAGTTCGGCATGTCGACGCTGGCCGACGGGCATCTGACCGTCCGTCTGCGCGGGTCTGCGGGCCAGTCACTCGGCGCATTCCTGTGCAAGGGCATCACGCTCGAAGTGTTTGGCGACGCCAATGACTATGTCGGCAAGGGGCTGTCGGGCGGTATCATCGTCGTGCGCACGACCGTCTCCAGCCCGCTCGCGAGCAAGGACAACACCATATTGGGCAATACCGTCCTCTATGGCGCGACCAGCGGCAAGCTGTTCGCGGCAGGGCAAGCCGGTGAACGCTTCGCTGTCCGCAATTCGGGCGCGCAGGTCGTGGTCGAAGGCTGCGGCGCCAATGGCTGCGAATATATGACCGGCGGCACGGCGGTCATCCTGGGCAAGACCGGGGCCAATTTCGGCGCAGGCATGACCGGCGGCATGGCCTTCATCCTCGACGAAGATGGCAGCTTCCCGTCGCGCGCCAACCCCGAAGGCATCGTCTGGCAGCGGCTGGAAAGCGCCCATTGGGAAGCGGAGCTGAAAGCGCTGATCGCCCAACATGCGGTGGCGACCGACAGCAAATGGTCAAACACCATATTGGATGATTGGGATCGCTGGCGGCGTTATTTCTGGCAGGTGTGCCCCAAGGAAATGATCACCCGCCTCGCGCATCCGCTCAGCGACGCCCCGGCGGAAGTCGTCGCGGCCGAATAAAGCCTCAGGGGTGGTCGTGGCCGATCGTCGGCAGGACGATCGGCGGCACCACCCCTTGCGAAGCCCGGATAGGCTTTGGCAGCGCGTCGCCCGCCGCCAGCTTCGGGCGTTCCGGTCGCGGCTCTGCGGCTGGCCGCACCGGCGCGGGGTCGATCACCAGCGTCTCGTCGGTCGGCACCTGATCCTGCGCCATATAGTCCTGCACCACCGGATCGCTGCTGCCGCTGATCATGCCATCAGCGTCCATCCCGGCCATGTCGGCGGCAAAGCGCCGTTCCGTCAAGGTCGGGCCACATCCGGTGCAGCGAATCACCGCCGGTCCCCGATCGTCATCGCTGGTCAGGCTCGCGCTTCCCGCATCGGCATAGGATGGGCTGTCCTCTGGCGTCCACATTTCCTCGGCGGCCGCCGACGATGTCTGCGGGCTGGTGACATAGCTTCCCAGCGCCAGCCCCATCGCAACCGATGCCGCCAGCGTCATGCCCGACATCATCCACCATTGCCCCGGCATCCCGCGCCTCACCTTCCCACGATCCTTATATCGACCCAAATTCATCAATCATAACGCAGATGCAGATAGGTTGTTGCATGGCGCAAAAGCCTTTGCTAATGGCCACCGCCTACCAGATGCCGGCCCTGCCGGTTTCCCTTTGAGTGTGCGGTCGTGGCGGAACTGGTAGACGCGCAACGTTGAGGTCGTTGTGGCCGAAAGGCCGTGGAAGTTCGAGTCTTCTCGACCGCACCACCCCCCTTGTGAATGGAAAGCCTGCGGGCATCGCCCGGCCTGAACGCTGTTCAGGCGCATCGCGGCATGGCATGCGCAAGCCCCGCCCCTGCACCGCGCACAGCAAAAGGGTGGGCATTGTCATTTGTATGGGTTATTCTCTCTCCAGAGCGGCAGACCGACCCTTTAGGAGATGAGCATGACCGACGAGAGCATCGTAACGCGGCGGACCCTGATGACCGGAGTCGGCCTTGGCCTTGCCGCAGCGGGCATGCCCGCGCTGGCGGCCAGGCCCGGTCGCAAGTTCGGCTATGCGATCGTCGGCCTGGGATCTTATGCGACGAAACAGATCATGCCCGCCTTTGCCGGGTGCGATCATGCGAAGATCAGCGCCCTCGTCAGCGGCACCCCCGCCAAGCTGGAACAATTCGGCACCGAATATGGCGTGCCCAAGACGCATCGTTACAGCTATGAGACGTTCGACCGCATCGCCGACAATCCCGATATCGACGCGGTCTACATCATCCTGCCCAACAGTATGCACGCCGAATATTCGATCCGCGCCGCACGGGCGGGCAAGCATGTCATGTGCGAAAAGCCGATGGCGATATCCGTCGCCGAATGCGAAGCGATGATCGCGGCCAGCCGCACGGCGGGCAAAAAACTGATGATCGGCTATCGATCACGCTTCGAACCGCATAACCAACTGGCGATCGAACTGGCGCGTGGCGGCCATGTCGGACCAACGCGGATCATCACCGCTGAACATGGCTTCCCCATCCAGCCGGGCCAATGGCGGCTGGACAAGCCTCTGTCGGGCGGCGGATCGCTGATGGATATCGGCATCTACAGCCTCAATGCCGTGCGTTACCTGACCGGCGAAGAGCCGGTGGACGTGATGGCGATCGAATCCACCGACCGCGCCGACCCACGCTTTCGCACTGTGGAGGACCGCATCACCTTCCTGCTGCGCTTCCCGTCGGGGATCGAGGCGACCTGCGTGTCCAGCTATAGCTCGGCCCACAACAGCTATCGCGTGATCGGCACGCAAGGGTGGATAGATATGGAACCCGCCACCCCCTATAGCGGCCATGCGATGCGCATACGCAAAGACGGAAAAGTCACCGACCGCACCCTGCCGCCATCGCCCAAAACGCAATTTGCCGGCCAGCTCGACCATCTGGCGCAAGCGGTGCTGAACGGCACGCCCGTCATCGTACCCGGCGAAGAAGGCCTCGCTGACCTCCGCGTCATCGAAGCCATCTACCGCTCCGCCCGCGAGGGCCGCCGGGTGCGTTTACAAGCATGAGGGGAAGGGGTGGGTTGGCGACATTTGTTTGGTATAGCACTGCGCGATGACGCGCACCTTCATTCTGCTATCTTTCGTTTCGGCTGTTGGGTCGGGATGCACCCATTCGCCAAACCCAGATATTCAGATGGCTCATCCTGAAGAAGCACTTGCGGGGGAACTTCGCGCAGAAATCTGGAGTGACCTTCAGTCGAATGCCCTAATCGGAAACGGCAACGAACTCGCTGCTCGCTGGGCAAATGCTGGAAGCGACGCCGCCGTCGCACCTCAACTGCACATTCAGAATCTGCTTTGCAGCGGTGGCCAAACGTTGCTTCGCTGCGAGTTTTCACTTCTTCGAGACGGTGGTGTTACAGTATATCTTGGCGAACCCACCCCCGATAGACTGACATGCGGTGCGCTCTTTCGTCGCTTGGGAACTGGTGACCGCTGGTCCATCCCTCGCTTGCCGCCAGGGCCAAGAGGCGGCCACAGCCGCATCACCATCAAGTGCCAGCCTGTCACCTGAAGGTCCGCAAAATGACCGTTCATTCCCATTCCTCCTTCGTCATGCCGGGCTTGACCCGGCATCCCGCTTTTATCCGCACAAATAGCGGGACCCCGGATCAAGTCCGGGGTGACGTCCCATTGTGGTCGAGATTGTGTAAACACGACAATGAAATGCTCTTCCGCATAACTTTGGTTTACACGATACTGACGCAGGATAATTTCTATACGCGATGGGGATCACACTAATTCTAAAATTGTTCATTTCGTTAGTAGCCACACGTTTTTATACAGCTTCGGTCGTTTTCGGTCATCCTCCCCTGGCAGGGCAGGGGAGGTGGCTGGCGTAGCCAGACGGAGGGGTGTCGCCCTCTCAATAGGGTTCCGCCCCTCCGCCCTCACTTGGGGATGGAACGGAGCATTTCAGTACAAAAACCCACCCCGCTACCGATCGGCCAGTCTTGCTCCCCCTCCCGCAGGCGGGAGGGGGTTGGGGGGTGGGCCAGCGCCACGGTCGAAAAAGGCCGACTGCCCGCCTCGACACCACCACCCCAAGACCAGTCGTCCGTCCCCAACCAACCCCCTTCCAATGTAGGATTTTCTCTGGTCTATCCTTAGCGATGCGCCAGTCCTCCGCCCGTTCCACGCCACCCTCCACCGCCCCCCGCCCCCGTCGCGTTGGTGGCGCATGCATGGCGCGTCGCTGTCGCGTCCGTGTCGCGTCGCCGGGACGTTGCCATGGCTTTCCCGGTACAATTCGGGCCAATTCGCCCCAAAAATCGACCCTGCAACGGTGTGTATTTCCCCCTGTGACCCTGAACAGCCCAAAATCCCCGCTCGGTCTGCCGCTTTGCCTTTGGCGCGGAAGCCGCTAAAGCGCGATGCCATGACACAACCCGCTCCCAAAGACTGGATAATGGGCATTTCGCCCTACATCCCCGGCAAATCCGCCGCCGACGATGGCCGCCCGCTGATCAAGCTGTCGGCCAATGAAAATCCGCTGGGCACTGGCGCGGCCGCGCGCGCCGCGCTGGTCGCGGCCACCGCCGATCTCGCCAGCTATCCCGACCCCGCCGCGACCCGGTTGCGCGAGGCGATCGGTGCGGTGCATGGGCTGGACCCGGCGCAGATCATCTATGGCACGGGCTCCGACGAGCTGCTGCACATCGCCGCCTCCGCCTATGCCGGTCCGGGCGATGAAATCCTCTATGTGCGCTATGGCTTTGCGGTCTACGACATTGCGGCCCGTCGGGTCGGCGCGACGCCGGTGATCGCGCCCGACAAGGACTATGCGACCGACGTGGACGCGCTGCTGGCTGCGGTGACCGACAAGACCAAGGTCGTGTTCCTCGCCAACCCCAATAACCCCACCGGCACGATGACCGGCCGCGACGAAATTGCCCGGCTGCATGCGGGCCTGCGCCCCGACATATTGTTGGTGCTGGACCAGGCCTATGCCGAATATCTCGACGCGGGCGAGGATGATGGCGGGCTGGACCTCGCGAAGAGTGCCACCAACATATTGGTCACGCGCACCTTCTCGAAAATCTATGGCCTCGCCGCCGAGCGTATCGGCTGGGGCTATGCCTGCCCGGCGATCATCGAAATTCTCCACCGCATCCGCGCGCCGTTCAACGTGACGACCGCAGGACAGGCCGCCGCCATCGCCGCGATCAACGACAGCGCCTGGGTCGAATCGAGCCGGACGCATAATGCGCGCTGGCGCGAATGGCTGGCGGGCGAAGTCGGTGCCCTGTCCAACCACGGCCTGCGCGTGGTGCCAAGCAAGACCAATTTCCTGCTGATCCTGTTCGACGGCACATTGACCGCCGAAGCCGCGATGAAGGGTCTGTGGGACGAAGGCTATGCCACCCGCTGGCTGCCCGGCCAGGGGCTGCCCAACGGGCTGCGCATCACCATCGGCACCAAGGCGCAGACCCGCGCCGTCGCCGCCAAGCTGCGCGCCATGGCGGAAGCGGCCTGACGCGATGCTGCCTTTCGCTCGCGTCACCATCATCGGCCTGGGGCTGATCGGCTCCTCGCTCGCCCGCGCGATCCGGGCGAACATGCCCACCGTGCGCGTGACCGGGCATGACGCCGACCCGCAGGTGCGCGGCACCGCGCGTCGGATCGACCTGTGCGACGATGTCACCGATACGGCGGGGGCGTCGGTGACCGACGCCGATCTGGTGATCTTGTGCGTGCCCGTCCGCGCGATGGGCGTGGCCGCCGCCGAGATTGCCGATGATCTGCCCGCCGACGCGATCGTCAGCGATGTGGGATCGTGCAAGGCCGATGTGCTGGCGCAACTAAGCGCCGCGCTGCCGGGGCGAACAATCATCCCGGCGCATCCCGTCGCGGGGACCGAAAATAGCGGGCCGGAAGCGGGCTTTGCGACTTTGTTCAAGGGTCGCTGGTGCATCGTCACGCCCCCCGCCGATGCCGATCCGGCCGCGGTCGAGCGGGTCGCCGAACTGTGGCGGCGGGTCGGGGCGGATGTGGAGATGATGGACCCGGCGCATCATGACCTGGTGCTGGCGGTAACCAGCCATTTGCCGCACCTTATCGCCTACACCATCGTCGGCACGGCCAGCGACCTCGAAAATGTCACCCAGTCCGAAGTGATCAAATATTCGGCTGGCGGCTTTCGCGACTTCACCCGGATCGCGGCGTCCGACCCGACCATGTGGCGCGACGTGTTCCTGGCGAACAAGGATGCGGTGCTGGAAATGCTGCAGCGTTTTTCGGAGGATCTATCCGCGTTGCAGCGGGCGATCCGCTGGAATGACGGCGACGCGCTGTTCAACCTGTTCACCCACACCCGCGACATTCGCCGCTCGATCATCGAACAGGGACAGGATGACGCCAAGCCGGATTTCGGCCGCTCTCACTGAAGCAGGGCGGATGGCGGGTTCAGCGCGTTGATCGCGGCATGGACACGGGCTTCGGCCTCGCGCCGATCAAGGCCGGTCGGGACGATCTCCCCCACCTTATAGGTGATGGTGCCCGACCGTTTGAGGAATTTGCCGCGCGGCGACACCCGACCGCTGTCGATCGCAATTGGCACGACGGGCAGGCCGAGCAGGACATAGAGGCCCGCAAAACCGGCCTTGAGCGGTGGCGCTTCGCCATGGGGGACGCGGGTGCCTTCAGGGAAAACGCACACCGCCCGCCCCTGCGCATTGGCGTCACGCGCGGCGGCGCGCAGCACCCGCATGGCGCTCGCCCCGCCGCTGCGCTCGATGGGAATGAGGCCATAGCGCTGGGCGACGCGGCCCCACAGCGGAATGTCGAGCAATTCCCGCTTGGCGACGACGGCGGGACGGTCGAACAGGCAGAGCATGTCGATCGTCTCGAACATCGATTCATGCTTGATGATGTAAAGATAGGAACCCAGCGGCAGGTCGCCGACGACCTGCACCTTCTGCCCCAGCAACCAGCGCGCGCACAGGCGATGGAAGCGGCTCCAACCCGTACCGATCCGATGCACCGCGCTTGTGCTGAACGAGCCCACCAGCATCGCAGCAAGTACGAAGAACAGGCTGCCGGGATAGAAGATCAGCGTGAAGACGAGCGAACGGATCGCGGTAAGCATGAGCAGATAGCGCCTTTGTCAGATACCAAGCAGTGCGGCCCCGCGCCGCAGCAGATATTTATTATATTCGCGCACCAATATCGTCAGGCTGGGGCGGCTGGGCACCGCATCATAAACAATCGCCACCTGCGCCGGCAAAGCCTGCCGCAACTCCAGCGCGGCGCGGCGCATATGCCAGTCGGTGGTGATCAAGCGCACGGTCTTGTAATCGCGGCGCTCCAGCCAGCGGGCGGTCTCGATCGCGTTGGACCGTGTGTCGATCGCTTCGCGGCCCAGCGTGATGCAGCAGGCGAACAGCGCTTCGGGCGTATCATATTCGGCGGCCAGTTCGCCCGGACGCACGGAGCGGTCGACCCCGGAGATCAGCATGCGCTTGGCGGTCTTGGCCTCCAGCAGAGCGATCCCCCGGTCGATCCGCCCGGCCCCGCCGGTCAGCACGACGATGGCGTCGGTGGGGCGGCTGTCGAGCGGTTGGGGCAGCAGGACCGCGAACCAGATGAAGCCCAGCATCCACCCCAGCAGGCTGACGGCGAACAGGCGGACGATCACAGCGCGCGGCCCAGCGCGCGCAGCACGGTCCAGCGGGCGGTGAGGACAGCGAGCAGGACGCCCGCCACCGGCAGCAGCGCGAGCAGCGCCCAGCCGGTCCCGTCCAGCGCCACCGCGCCCAGCAGATCGGAGCCGGTCGCATCGAGACGCAGGCCGATGACGAGCAGGGTGGCTACCGCAAAGGCAAAGCCCAGCACGCCGCCCAGCAGCGCGTCGAGGCCGATGCGCCATTGGAACAGCCGGGCAATCTGCACATCGGTCGATCCCATCAGGTGCAGCACGTCGATCGTGCCGCGATGGCTGTCATGCGCGGCGCGCGCCGCCAGCACGACCACTGCCCCGGTCGCGACCGTCATCAGCACGACGACACCGACCGCCAGCCAGCCGAGCGCCGTCAGCAATCCGGCAAGCGGCAGGAGGAACGCGGCATGGGGTTCGATCCGCAGGCTGGGCGACAGCGTGCCGAGCAGGCGGCGCAACCGATCGACTTTTGCCTGCGCCACGCCTGGGGTGAGCGTCACATCGATCAGCGCGGGCACCGGCAGGTCGGCGCTGGCGGCATCTTCGCCCAGCCAGGGGCGCAACTGGTCGGCGAGCGCGGCGGGATCGACCGGGGTTGCGGCGCGCACTTCGCTCGCCTGGCGCAGCGCCTGGAGCGTGCGGGCGGCGAGTTGGTCGCGCACGGCGGCATCGGCCTCCACCACCTGCACGCTGGCGCGTCCGGCAAGGTCAGCGCTCATCGCCTGGACAGCGGCGCCCAGCGCCAGCCCGGCGGCGGCGGACAGGACGGTCAGGAACATCATGATGGCGATGATCCAGGGCATGGGGCCAGCGAGGCGTCCACCCGGCAGCAGGCGATGGCGCGCGGCGGCGGACGCGCGGCGGCTGGCGCGCGAACTGCTCATTCGGCCTGCCGGGACCGGGCCGGATAGCGTAGCGATCCGGTGGGATCAGCGAGCCGCCCCTTGTCCAGCCGCATCATCTGCGCGCCGGTGACCTGGCTCATCAGCGGCAGATCGTGGGTCGCGACGACGATGGTGGTGCCCAGGCGATTGAGCGCTTCGAACAGGGTCAGCAGCCGCCGGGCCATGTCGGCATCGACGTTGCCGGTCGGTTCGTCGGCGACCAGGATTTCGGGACGGCCGATCACGGCGCGGGCGATGGCGACCCGCTGTTGTTCCCCGCCCGACAAAGTGGCGGGCCGCGCCTGGCCGCGATCGCCGAGGCCAACCCAGCTCAACATTTCAGCGACGGGCGCGTCGATCTCCTTCTCCTCCATCCCCGCCACGCGGAGCGGGAGGGCGATATTGTCATAGGCCGAGAGATGCGGGACGAGGCGGAAATCCTGAAACACCACGCCGATGCGACGGCGGAAGCCGGGCAGGCGGGTGCGCGGCAGGGTGACGACATCCTCGCCGAACAAGCGGATGACGCCGCGGCTGGGCCGCTGGGCGAGATAGAGGAGTTTGAGCAGCGACGTCTTGCCCGCACCCGATGCGCCGGTCAGGAAATAGAATCCGCCAGCCGCCAGCGAAAAGCTGACGTCCGACAGGGTTTCACTGTCCAGACCATAGCGCAGGCCGACATTTTCGAACTGGACGATGGCCGTCATGTCAGATTGATGGCGCGTCATGCGCTCCCTGCTTCCCCGGAAGCCCCGCCATGGCACAGCGGGCAGGTCGCCGTAAAGCCCGCGCCGGGAAAAGGGGCGAGTCGCGAGACTGAATGACAGTGGCGTGACGTGCCCGATGCTTGCCGCTTGCGCGCGAGTCCCTGCCATGCCTATGAAGCGTCATGATCCTGCTATGTCCCCATTGCGCGACACGCTATGTCGTGCCGGACAGCGCCGTCGGCCCCAATGGCCGCCAGGTGCGATGTGCCGCCTGCAAGCATAGCTGGTTCCAGGAGCCTGCCATCCTGCCCGGACGGGCGGACGAGCCAGCGGAAGCCGCGCCGCCGCCGGTGGCAGTGCCGCCATCGCCGGAACCAGCGCCCGTTGCCCCACCGGTCGAGACGGTTCCTGAAACGCAGGCCGCCGAGCCGGTTGCGCCAGAGCCTTCGACGCCAGCGAATAATCGTTTCGACGACATTTATGCCGGTGCGCCCGTCAGCCGGGTGGAGGAAAGCGAACCAGCGCCTGCCCTGCCGGTCAAGCGCCGCCGCAATGTCCTGAAATTATGGACCTATGCCGCCGTCGCCTTTGCCCTGATCGTGGCAGCGGCGGGCGGCGCGCTTTATTATTTCGGGCCGCCGGGATGGGCGGTCAGCATGGGACTGGTCGCCGAAGAGGGCGATCCCGATCTGCTCTTCTACCTCTCCAAGCCTGCCGAGCGGCGCAAGCTGCCGACGGGCGAGGAATATTTCGCCTTTGGTGCGCGTATCGTGAACAGCGGGACGCAGGCGCTGCCGGTGCCGCCGGTGCTGGTGCAATTGCGCGACCAGCAGAACCGGCTGGTGTTCAGCTGGACCACCAAGGCCGACAAGGCCCGGTTGAAGCCCGGCGAAGAGGCGTCGATCAACGAGAGCCGGATCGACATTCCCAAAAATGCCGAGAATTTGTCGCTGACCTTCGTGCAGTAAGGTGAGACTTCGCGGGGATGACGAGGCTTTCAAAGCCGGATGACTCGAAGTCGAATCGTCATTGCGAGCGCAGCGAAGCAATCCACCGGCACCACAATGGATTGCTTC
>NZ_JAZDXA010000105.1:0-1058 GCF_040170545.1 Sphingobium sp. MK2 | reverse complement strand
AACTTTCTTCGCTCCATTCACGTCCTCCAGTCTGATAAACACCTTATCTTGGTGTCCACCAAACCGGCAGCAGGCCACAGAACCTTGAGGAACGCGGCTGCCGCGAGCTTGGTCGCCTTGCGGTATATTCGAGCAAACACCAGCTTTGACGTACGATCCACCGCGACAAACAGGAAGCCTTTGCCGCCCTCGTAGCGCAGTTCGGCAATGTCGATATGGAAGTAGCCGATCTCATATTTCTTGAACGCCTTGGGCTTCTCCCTATCGGCTTTTGGCAGCCGGGATATGCCGTAGCGCTGCAGACATCGGTGTAAGCTGCTTCGCGTCAGGTGAGGAATGACGTCCTTCAGGGCGATGAAAACATCGTCGAGCGGAAGCCGGGCCTGTACGCGCAGGGCTACGATCGCGGCTTCTTCCATGGGCGAGAGCACGGTGCTGCGAGGTGCCTTTGGACCCATCGGCAGATCGTCTACCGACTGACGCGAACGCCATTTGATCACGGTCTTTTCGTTGATCCCGAACCGCTTCGCGAGGCTCGCGACCGAAGCTTCCGATCGCTGTAGCTCGCCTCGTATGGCGTGCGTGGTCTTGGCGCACCCGTGGAGAATTTGTCCCATAATGCCCTCCGCTGTGAGGATGATAATTCTACACCATCACAACCTGGGACTAAACACCTAGGGTCAGGATCTGTAATTTGCAGTTGCTTGGCGGTTGTCCCTTGAGGGTCTCAAGTGTCAATCGGCGTGCAAACGGACCCCCTGTCAGGATGGCGGAACGTTGATGTGACGGGCTTCCTTGCGCTGCGCGCGGCGTAGGGAGGGCGTAGCCCGACCGGAGGCGCGCGCAGCGCAAAGCATCTTTTAATTGATTGCCGCTGGGGCGGATCAGCTGCGGTTTTTGAAGCGCCAGTTGTCATTGCCGGTCTCGACAATGTCGCAATGATGGGTGACGCGATCCAGGAGCGCGGTTGTCATCTTGGAATCGCCGAACGTTTCATGATGCTGCTTTCCTGGAAGGGGTCATACTGTAATTTGGCGCTGTGAGCGCCTTTATTTGCT
>NZ_JAZDXA010000104.1:0-1098 GCF_040170545.1 Sphingobium sp. MK2 | reverse complement strand
GCGGCGATCGAAGCGGGACGGATGCCGATTTTCGAGCCGGGCCTCGACCAGCTCGTGGGCAATAATGCCGAGGCGGGCCGCCTGACCTTCACCACGGACCTTGCGGCCGGCGTCAAGGGCGCGGACGCGATCTTCATCGCGGTCGGAACGCCTTCGCGCCGGGGCGATGGCCATGCCGATCTCTCCTATGTCTATGCTGCAGCGCGGGAAATCGTCGCAGCGCTCGATGGTCCGGCGGTCATCGTCACCAAGTCGACCGTGCCCGTGGGCACTGGTGACGAGGTCGAGCGAATCGCGCGGGAATTGAAGCCCGACCTCGACATCCAGGTCGTGTCCAATCCCGAATTCCTGCGCGAAGGCGCGGCGATCGGCGATTTCAAGCGCCCCGACCGGGTCGTCGTCGGCACCACGGGTTCGGAACGGGCGATCGCGGTGATGAGCCAGGTCTATCGTCCGCTCAACCTGAACCAGGCACCGTTGATGTTCACCGGGCGGCGCACCGCTGAACTGATCAAATATGCCGCCAATGCTTTCCTGGCGACCAAGATCACCTTCATCAACGAGATGGCGGACCTGTGCGAGGCGGTCGGCGCTGATGTGCAGGACGTGTCGCGCGGCATCGGCCTCGACAATCGCATCGGCAGCAAATTTCTGCACGCGGGGCCGGGCTATGGCGGCTCCTGCTTCCCCAAGGATACGCTGGCGCTGGTCAAGACCGGCCAGGATCATGACACGCCGATCCGCATCGTCGAGACGGTGGTGCAGGTCAATGACCTGCGCAAGCGCGCCATGGGGCGCAAGATCGTCAAGGCGCTGGGCGGTGACGCGCGCGGCAAGACAGTCGCGCTGCTGGGCCTGACCTTCAAGCCCAATACCGACGACATGCGCGACGCGCCCAGCCTCGCCATCGTCCAGGCGCTGGAGGATGCGGGCGCGAAGATCGTCGCCTATGATCCCGAAGGCATGGCGGTCGCCGCGCCCATGATGCCCAATGTCACCATGGCCAAGGACGCCTATGAAGCGGCAGAAGGTGCCGATGTGCTGGTGCTGGTCACCGAATGGGACATTTTCCGCGCGCTCGACATGAAGCGCCTCGCC
>NZ_JAZDXA010000103.1:0-1099 GCF_040170545.1 Sphingobium sp. MK2 | reverse complement strand
TCGACCCTAGCAAAATCAAGTACTTACGATCTCGTGTTCACTGCGCGTTCCGCCAGCGCTGTCCAACTTGGGCCAAAATACATTTGGCCGTTGTCACGGGAAAATTTAAATTGTCTGACGATGATAAGGAAATTGCTTCCTCATAAAAGCTCTGCGCTGCATCAAGTTCGAGCGCACCGTATTTAACATCCCCCAAGAGCGCCAAGCATCGTAATTTCCCATGATTGTCATCGGCTGCCTCAAACAGGGAGATGGCCTTCTTGTAATGACCGTACCTCTTATTCAGGTCCTTCGTAATATTCCCAAGCTTTTCCAAAGCCAGCGCTTCATTTTTGATCATTTGCAAATGCCAAGCACTTTGAGCGTGATTGGTAGAGTCGATCCAGATTAATGATCCCGGCGGCGACGGAGGAGGAATGACAATCGTCGATTTGTTCTTATTTTTTCCTCTGGATTGCTCCCATGCTTTTTTAAAGTGTTTGCGCCAGACGTTGAAAATCGCATTCGCACCAAAGAGTGCTTCTTCGATTGACTTAACATTGTTTTCGTTTGGCGCGCTACCAGCGCCACGCCAATTGCGTAGGCCAGTAATAAAGGTTGGTTCTTCCCACTTGTTGCCGAAAGCTTCGCGTCGAAACTCGTCTCCCTTCCACGGAACCCCATTAACGCTCGTGCTGCCGGTTGGCCGCGTTCCCCAATAATCCATATGCCAGCGTAACAAATCGCCGTAGTTTCCCTCCACCGGATAGTATGGAGGGTATTCGGATCGTTCCGATTGCGAAGCCACGCTCTATAGAACTCCTGATCTTGAAAATCCTAATAAATGATATTCAATCCAAAGGTATTTCAGTCATTGATGAATTTTATTGAGCATCATTCGGAAGTATATTAATAATAATGTTCTCAACAATGGGTCATATGCCGTTTAGTGGTGACATTTGGGTATTGAATAAAATTGCAGACCTTACAAACAGGTGTGGCTTTAGTCCGGCTATAGCAAACATTAGTCTGCACTTTAACCTCCCTGAGTGCCTGATTCAGAAGTTTCTCAAGCGAAGCAATATCTTGCGGTTCTGCGCGTGAGCATGCGGATTGAAGC
>NZ_JAZDXA010000102.1:0-1102 GCF_040170545.1 Sphingobium sp. MK2 | reverse complement strand
CAAAGCTGACACAAATGTATCACGATCCGGCCATCTCGTTTGTCGTCAGGCGGCCAACATAACTGTCGTCACACATCGGAGCATCGGAGCCCAAGGTCGGTGACGCATCTCACCATCGCATATGCGCGTCGCCAGGAGGGCAGATGATCGTCGAATGATGCGAGAACCGCGTCAATTTGGGCTGGAGACAACACATCGGGCAACCCCGCCAAGCGCCAATGCGCGGCGCGCGGGATCTCACGCAAGAGTCCAGCGACATCGTCGCCCAACATCTTGCGAAACTTCAGATAGCAGCCGACTGCGCCGCCAGCGACGCGCACGGCACCAGCACTCCAACAACGGCCTTCGCCCAGGACAAACCGTCGAACAAGGGCTGGCTCGAGCTTCTCAGGGGCAATCGCGCCATCGCCAAACCGCTCGAGGAGCAGTCGGCGAACGATATGGATCCGCTGCCGCCGTGTCGTGTCCGCCAGACCACCGACATCGAGCATGTGGCGATCGAAGGCCTCCAGTTCACCGCTGATGTGATCCCTCTGCTCCGCAGCCCGAATCTGGCCCTCGATGCGAAGCACATGCAGCAGATGCCGGATAGCGACGCGCAACTCGCGGCGCACTTTGCGAACCGGCGCAGTGCATGTGCAAAATGGTAGGTGTGCATCCAGGAACTGGCGCTGCGCCACCTCATCTATCTGGGCGAGGTTGATACCTTCATCGGTTACCCACTTCGCGAAGTGGGCAACGCATGCAAAATACACGCGCGCTGTGTTGGGATGATATCTGCCCGCTCGAAGATAGCTGACATACCCCTCTTCGACGGGCGCGAAGACACTGCTCGCCAACCAGCGACGCGGCTCCGGCTGCAATAGATCAGACTTCATGACAGGGCTCCTCTCCAGATGGTGGGTGGAGAGGATGCGGTATTATGTGCAGCGGGAGTTAGTCATGCCGCAGCGCGTGCGGCGCAAAGCCGAGAGCCACATAGGTCACTGAATGGCGAACTGCGCATAATCCTGCGCTTCGCATAATTGCGGCCCAGGGCCACGCAGCGCATGGCGCGTTCGGCTATGTTGTTATCGATCTCCAGCCGACCATCGTCGAGGAA
>NZ_JAZDXA010000101.1:0-1165 GCF_040170545.1 Sphingobium sp. MK2 | reverse complement strand
AGATCCTGCGAAAGCGTTCGTGCCATCCATGCTGGCCTCCTGCCACCAGCAGGACGTCTGAATCACAACCTCGCCGCGAAGGGAACCACTGCCAAGTCAGATCGGGTGGAAAACGCCCTAGGGTTTTTAGTCCCGGCATTTGATGGTGCATTATTCAGCCAGCAATGGCAGGATGCGCTATGGGACAGGTTCTTCACGGGAGCGCCCGAACGACAGCGGCGGTCCGTCGAGCGATACAACATAGTCAAGAGAGCCTGAGGGTGCTGGCCAAGCGCCATGGCATAAACCCCAAGACGGTCGCCAAATGGAAGAAGCGCATCGCCGTCGGCGACCTCCCAACCGGTCCGAAGGACATCAAATCGACCGTCCTGACGATTGAAGAGGAAGCAAGCCACCGTCAAACGCTATCATTACGACAGCCACCAACAGCTTGACGCCCACCTCCACGACTTCATCGACGCCTATAATTACGGACGTCGCCTCAAGACCCTCAAGGGCCTCACACCCTTCGAATACATCTGCAAAATCTGGACAATCGAGCCCGAACGATTCACACTCGATCCAACCCATCAAATGCCGGGACTAAACAGATCGAGCCTGAGCAGGGTAACTGCACCTGTCCCGACTGCGGCGGTGCGCTGCGGCCGCTGGGACAGGACAGCGATGAGAGGCTCGATGCTGTGCCGGTGCAGTGGCGCGTCATTCGAACCATCCGCCCCAAATATAGCTGCCGGGCCTGCGAGAAGATCGTGCAGGCACCCGCACCGGTGAAGGCGATAGCGCGGGGCAAGGCAACCTTCGGCACGCTGGCCCATGTCGTGGTCTCCAAGTTCGACCATCATCTGCCACTTTACCGCCAGGCCGAGATCATGGCCGTGCAGGGCATCGAGATCGACCGATCGACGCTGGCAGGCTGGGTCGGCCAGGCATCCGTGCTGCTCGACCCGATCATCAGCCGGATACGTGAGGTCGGGCTGACCGCCTCGAAGATCCATACCGACGATACGCCGGCCCCCCCATGCTCGATCCGGGTCAGGGTCATACCAACCTGCATTGATCACGACGCACGTGCCCATTTGCGGCGTCCGATTGTCATGATGCGCCATATGTGGACGGCCCCCTCCCTGCAAGATTTGGCAGATAATATTGATCGGATCGCTTGCGT
>NZ_JAZDXA010000100.1:0-1231 GCF_040170545.1 Sphingobium sp. MK2 | reverse complement strand
TTGGCGGTCTCGATGACCGAATAGATGGCAGCGGCCCGATCGCCGCCTGCCTTTGATCCTGCGAACAGCCAGTTTTTCCTGTTATGGAAAGGTATGCATAACCGCAATTATGCGAAGCGCAGGATTATGCGCAGGTGCTCCCGGCGGACCCAGATATTACGCTGGCCCCGCCGCCCCGAACTTCACATAATCACAATGTCTGCAGAAAGCTCATCAGGTAGTCGGAGGCACGGAAGCGACCCGGCGTGGCGGTTCCTGGTTGCAGCTTCATCAGGGCTTGTTCCTTCATCGCGAGATCCGCTTCCACATACATGTGCGTCGTCGCGGTATCCTCGTGTCCGAGCCACAGTGCAATGACGGTAATATCGACCCCCGATTGAAGCAGGTGCATTGCCGTCGTGTGTCGAACCGTATGGGGAGTGACCGGGCGCTCAAGGAGTCCCGGATACTTGCGCCCTGCAATTGCGACGGCGAGGCCCAAACGCTGGGTGACGTTTGAGCGAGTCATACGGCCACCGCTACGGTTGGGGAACAGGATGCTATCGCCAGCGGGATCCCCGATCTGGCGGCGCCAGGATCTGATGAGTGCGGCTGTCGGTCGCCAGAGCGGCACACTACGTTCTTTGCGACCCTTACCGCACAAATGCACTGCGGGTTGCCCTTCCAGCACAACATCCCGACAGCGGATGCCGATCATCTCGGAAACGCGGGCACCAGTATTGTACATCATGCTGAAGAAGGCGCGGTCACGTTGGCCGGCCCAACTGGACCGGTCAGGCGCTTCGATGATGGCGATGACCTCGGATCGTGAGAGAAAGCCGACCAATGGCCGATCGAACCGCTTGAACGGTATCGCCAACGCCCGCTCGATTGTGGCCAGCGACGCAAGGTCGTAATGCGATGCATATTTAAGGAACGTCCTGATTGCAGCGAGACGTGCATTGCGGCTTCGGACGCTGTTGCCTCGGCCCTTCTCCAGATGATCAAGGAATGCGAGCAACAATGGTGCGTCGAGATCGGACAATGTGATAGCGCTTGGCGTTCGACGAAGCACTGTAGCCGCATAGTTGAAGAGCAGGCGCAGAGTATCCCGATACGCCGCGACGGTCTGCGCGCTGACCGCGCGCTGTTCCGTGAGATGATCGAGAAAGAATGTAACCGTCCGATTGTTACCGCGGCTTATGGGCCTTGAAGCGCGCGGCGAGCTCGGGATCGTCGATAAAGTCATCGA
>NZ_JAZDXA010000099.1:0-1259 GCF_040170545.1 Sphingobium sp. MK2 | reverse complement strand
ACGGGCGGCAACCACAGAAGCCTCGTATGAGCGGTCGCGGGGATGGCGGAGCGCTTGTACAGGTGGAGCGGCGTCGGAACTGGAGCGACGAGGAGAAGCTGGCGATCCTAAAGGAGACGACGGTGCCGGGCGTTGTCATATCGGCCGTAGCGCGGCGGCATGGGATAGGCACGGGTCAGCTCTACACCTGGCGCAAGCAACTGCTCCGGGGAGCGATGGCAGGCTTCGTACCTGTCGAACTGGCAGCATCATCGCCGTCGGCCAAAGCCCGAGAAGCTGGGCGGATCGAGGTTCGAGGGCAGCGTGGCTTGACGGTGTCGGTTGATGGTGAGGTTGATCGGGCTGCCCTGAAACAGGTGCTCGATGTCTTGCGGGAGCTGGATCATTGAGCCTGGCGCTCCCGCCTTCGACGAAGATCTACCTGTCCCTGCCACCGTGCGACATGCGCAAGGGGTTTGACGGGCTGTCAGCGCAGGTGCGCAATATTCTTCAGCTCGATCCCTTCTCGGGGGCGGTGTTCCTGTTCCGCGGGAAGAGGGGCGACAGGCTGAAGGCCTTGGTCTGGGACGGCTCAGGGCTATGCCTGTATGCGAAGCGTCTTGAGCGCGGAAAGTTTGTTTGGCCACGTGCCCATGAGGGTGCGCTGCGGCTGTCGGCAGCCCAGCTTGCGATGTTGCTCGAAGGCCTGAACTGGAAGCAGGCGATCGTCCACGACGAGGTCATCACGCCGAGCCTCGCATAGTGAAAATGATCAGTAAAACCGACATTTTATGTAGGTTTTACTGTGGGCTTCGGCTATTATCGGTGGCATGCGGTTCGCCCTTGATCGCCTTCCCACTGACCCGGTCCTCCTGCAGAAAATGCTGCTGGAGATGGCCGATGTCATGGAGCAGGAACGGGCCGAACTGACGGCAACGAGAGCAACCGTCAAAGCCCAGACCTTGCGGATCGAAAAGCTCGAGCATCGCGTCGCGCGGCTGCTGCGCGTCCAGTTCGGTCGTAGCTCCGAGAAAATGGATATCGCCCAGCTGCGGCTGATGTTCGAGGAGGTCGAGGTACCAGAACCCGCCAACGATGAGGTGGCGGCACCGCCTGTGGCGAAATCGGCCCGCAAATCCGGCGGCCGTGTTCCGCTTCCTGCACACTTTCCGCGTCAGACGGTTGATCATCAGCCCAGCCCGTGCAGTGTTGGGTTGGACGGCTCCCAACGGCATCGTGATGTGCCAGGATGAGGTCGTTGAAACACTCACATGAAGGAG
>NZ_JAZDXA010000012.1:0-62807 GCF_040170545.1 Sphingobium sp. MK2 | reverse complement strand
GGCAACCGCGCAACGGTCGTGCTGGCCCACCCCCCGCCCCCCTCCCGCAAGCGGGCGGGGGAGAAGGCCTCTGCCTCGCCCTCGCCTTCCCCGATCGCCTATCCAAACGCCGCTCCGCCGACGGCGCGGACTGGACCAGCGTCGGCGGACGCGGTTTCCGGTTCGACCCGCTCTCGCCCCTCGCCCGCGAACCATGGCTGGCCGTGGGCGAAGTGCAGGGCAGTGCGGCGGGCGCGCGCATCCTGTCCGCCGCGCCGATCAGCGAAGAATCTGTGCTGGCCCTCTTCCCCGATCGCATCGCCACCACCCGCACCGTCCGCTTTCGTGCCGCCAATGGCGGGATCGAAGCGTTGCGCGAACGCCGCCTGGGCGCGGTGCGCCTCTCTTCCGGCTCCGACGACAGCCCCGACCCGCAAGCCGTCGTCGCCGCGCTGATCGACGGCGTGCGACAAGGCGGCCTTGCCCTCCTCCCCTGGTCGGAGGCTGCCCGGTCGCTGCGGATGCGCGCCGATTTCGCCGGGATTTCAGCGCTATCCGACGAAGCGCTGCTCGCCAGCCTCGACGACTGGCTCCCCCCGCTCCTGGTGGGCAAGCGCCGCCTGTCCGACATCGACCGCGCGCATCTGTCCGCCGTGCTGGAAGGCCTGATCGGCTGGGACGGCAAGCAACAGCTCGACCGCCTCGCCCCGCCCGATTTCCGCTCGCCCGCAGGCAGCACCCATGCGATCGACTATGCAGCCGAAGGCGGCCCGCGCGTCGAACTGCGGGTCCAGGCACTCTATGGCCTCCCCAATCATCCGACCGTCGGTAATCAGCGCATTCCCTTGGTCCTCTCGCTCACCTCGCCCGCTGGCCGCCCGATCCAGACCACCCGCGACCTGCCGGGCTTCTGGGCGGGCAACTGGCGCGATGTTGCCAAGGAAATGCGCGGCCGCTACCCGCGTCACCCCTGGCCCGACGATCCCACCGCCGCCAGCGCCACATTGCGCACCAAAAATGCAGATGCCCGCCGCAAGTCTTGACTTGCGCGCGCTCCGTGGTGCAACGCAGCAGGACGATTTACCGGAGTCCTTCGCGATGAATGCGCGCATCTATCAGATCCAGAAAAATGCCATGCAGTCGGGCAAGGCGCTGACCGATAAATGGGTGCTGGACTATGCGCCCGCGCAAGCCAAGACGCCCGATCCGCTGACCGGATGGGCGGGTTCGGGCGACACGCAGCAGCAATTGAAGCTCAGCTTCCCCTCGCAGGAAGCCGCCATCGCCTACGCCCAAAAGCAGGGGATTGCCTACACCGTCATCCCCACCCCGCCCAAGACGCTGAAATTGCAGGCTTACGCCGACAATTTCCGCTAAGCGCCGCGCCCCTCGCGCAATTTCCGGGCGCGATGCTGCCCGATTGCCGCCTTATTCCCTTGCCAAAGAGCGGTCACGGGCGGCAAAAGCCGTGCTTTCACGGAAAGAATGACCAGAATGACGGATCGCACCGAAATTTTCGACAGCGTCGCGGCGCAGATCGCCCCCTTCAACAAAAAGGGCGTGGACCTTACCGAAACCACCAGCTTTGCAGGCGACCTGGAATGGGACAGCCTGACCGTGATGGATTTCGTCGCCGCGATCGAGGATGAATTTGACATCCTCATCACCATGAACATGCAGGCAGAGATCGAAACCGTCGGCCAACTGGTGGACGCGGTAGCGAAGCTGAAGACGCAGCAGTAAGAACAACACCCGTTCGCCCTGAGCGAAGTCGAAGGGCACCGCTGAGCGAAGGCGAAGCAAAGAGCCTCGGCTCCGCTCGGTAGAGGGCTTCGACTTCGCTCAGCCCGAACGGTTTTGGGACAAAAGACATCATGACCGACGCCGCAACGCTGACCCCGACGCGCGACCTGTTTTCCAAGTTCGACCCCCTGATCGCGGAGCGCGAAGCGCTGCTCGCGACTGGCGTGCGCGATCCCTTCTCGATCGTGATGGACCAGGTGCTGTCCCCCACCCGCGCGATCATCAAGGGCAAGGAAACCATCCTGCTCGGCACCTATAATTATATGGGCATGACGTTCGATCCCGACGTGGTCGCGGCCGGCAAGAAGGCGCTCGACGAATTCGGCGCAGGGACGACGGGCAGCCGCGTCCTCAACGGCACCTATCAGGGCCATCGCGAAGTCGAGGATGCGCTCAAGGAATTTTACGGCACATCGTCGGCGATGGTCTTCTCGACCGGCTATCAGGCCAATCTCGGCATCATTTCGACGCTGGCGGGCAAGGGCGACTATGTCATCCTCGACGCCGACAGCCATGCCTCCATCTATGACGGCTGCTTCCTGGGCGATGCCGAAATCGTCCGTTTCCGTCACAACAGCGTCGAGGATTTGGCCAAGCGCCTTGCCCGCCTGCCCGCCGATGCGCTGAAGCTCGTCGTGCTGGAGGGCGTCTATTCGATGCTCGGCGACATCGCTCCGCTGCCCGAAATGGTCGCCGCGATCCGCCAGTATCCCAATTGCATGATCCTGGTCGATGAAGCCCATGGCATGGGCTTTTTCGGTCCCAACGGCCGGGGCGTCTATGAAGAACAGGGCGTCGAGGACGACGTGGATTTCGTCGTCGGCACCTTCTCCAAATCGGTCGGCACAGTCGGCGGCTTCTGCGTCTCCAACCATCCCAAGTTCGAGATCATGCGCCTCGTCTGCCGCCCCTATGTCTTCACCGCATCGCTCCCCCCCAGCGTCGTCGCCACCGCCGCCACCAGCATCCGCAAGCTGATGCATGCGGGCGACAAGCGTGCCCATCTCTGGAAGAACAGTAAGCGGCTGCACCAGGGCCTGACCGACCTTGGCTTCACGCTGGGCACGAAAACCCCGCAATCGGCGATCATCGCGGTCATCCTGACCGATCAGGCGCAGGCCGTGGCCATCTGGCAATCGCTGCTGGAACTCGGCCTCTACGTCAACATGGCCCGCCCTCCGGCGACCCCGACCGGCACCTTCCTGCTGCGCTGTTCGCTGTGCGCCGAGCATAGCGACGAACAGGTCGAACAGATCATCAAAATGTTCGAAGCCGCCGGCAAGGCGACGGGGGCCATCGCCTGACCATTGCGCTAGGTTGTTTCGCTGGCGGTGCGGTTGGGCTAGTGTGAAAATCTATGGCACAGGGCGACTTCACCGACACAGAGCGTAGCGGCGCGCGCGGCATGGCCCGCCGCGCCATGCCGCTGCTGCTCGTGCTGCTGCTGATCAGCTCGCTCGGCGCGCTGCTCTATAGTGCCAGCAACGCCACCCGCGATCATCAGCAGGCCTTGATCGAACAGCGGCGCAGCTTCGACATCATCGCCCTGGCCCGCGCGTTCGAAGCACGTACCGCCCGCGCCGAAGTGACGCTGGCCCGCTATGTCATCAGCCTGGACACCGACACCGGCCGCCTCTTTCAGGACCAATGGCGGGGTGCCGCCAGCCAGTTGAAAGCGCTTCACTACGCCACCCGCCATAGCGGCTGGCAACGCGGCAACGTCCAGGCGTTGCAAAAGGCCTTTGACGACCGCACCAAGACGCTGAACGAAATCGCCCTGCGCACGACCTATGGCCAGAAGATCGGGGCGCTGGGCCGCTTTCATGAGGCTGGCAGTTCACAGGATCTCAAGCGGATATCGGCCCTGCTCGACATCGTCATCAAGGCGGAAAATGAACGTCTGCGCGAACGCAGCCTTGCGGTGACGCTGGCGGGCGACCGCACCCAGGCCATGGGGCGCACCTCCGGCCTATTGGGCATTGCCCTGCTGGTCTGCGTCCTCTTCGCCGCCTGGTTCGCCAACAATGCGCTGACAGACCGGCGCAACGCCCGGCGGCTCGCCGATGCGGAGAGCGAACGGGCCGACCGGCTCGATGCGGCCGTGCGCGCGCGTACCGCCGAACTGACCGAAGCCTATGAACGGCTAAAGCAGGAATCGACGGAGCGCGAAGCGGCGGAAGAAAATCTTCGCCAGATGCACAAGATGGATGCCGTCGGCCAGTTGACTGGCGGCATCGCCCATGACTTCAACAATATGCTCGCGGTCGTCGTAGGGGGCCTGGAACTGGCCAAGCGCAAGATGCGGGTGCAGCCGGAGGAAGCCGGTCGCCATCTCGACAATGCCATGGAGGGAGCCAACCGCGCCTCGGCCCTGACCCGCCGTCTGCTCGCCTTCGCCCGCGCCGAACCACTGCTGCCGAGCGCAGTCGATCCCGATGCCCTGTTGTCGGGCATGGCCGACCTCATCGACCGCACCATCGGCGATCAGATCCGGGTCAACTTCACGCAGAATGCGCAAGGCTGGCGCATCTTCGTCGATCAGCATCAGATGGAAAATGCGATCCTGAACCTGTGCGTCAACGCACGCGACGCGATGGACGGGCGCGGCCAACTCACCCTGTCCACCGGCCGCGCGACGCTGGCCGCGGACGAGATCGGCGAGTGTCAGGCGGGCGATTATGTCACGCTGACCGTCACTGACGACGGCTGCGGCATGAGCGCGGACGTGCTGACCCGCGTGTTCGAACCCTTCTTCACCACCAAGCCGGTGGGCAAGGGCACCGGCCTTGGCCTCAGCCAGATTTTCGGTTTCGTGCGCCAGTGCGAGGGCGAAATTCGCATCGAATCGCAACCGGGCGAAGGCACCAGCGTCCATCTCTACATGCCCCGCCGCACCGGGGCCGCCGCCGATGCGCTGGGTCAGGAGGCGCAGGCCAACCAGAGCCCCGTCGAGCATCCGCCGACCCGCATCCTCGTGGTGGAGGATGATCCCCGCGTCCTCAATCAGACGATGGCGGCGGTCGGCGAACTTGGCCATCTGCCGATCGCCTGCGATCATCCGTCAAAGGCCGCCCGCCTGCTATCCCATAATAGCGACATCGGCCTGATCATCAGCGACGTGCTGATGCCCGACCTGACCGGGCCGGAAATGGTTAAGGCGCTGCCCGCCGCCTACGCCCATATCCCCGTGCTGTTCGTGACCGGCTATGCCGGCGACATGACCGAAAGCGCCGATTTCGCGGGCCATGCCGTCCTGCGCAAACCCTATACGCTGATGGCGCTGGGCCAGGCGCTGGGCCAGGCGCTCAGCGAATCGCCCCGGAACGGAACAGCGCAGGCAGCAGAGTGACCGCACCCAGCAGCGGCCAGCGCCGCTGCCACGGCTTGATCGTGATCGCCGTCCCGGCATGGCGGTTGATCTTCCAGGCGAGATAATCGATCCCACCCGCATAGGTGAAGCTCGCCTTTGCGAGGCGCACCACCGACAACCATTTGCCGCGCCGCTGCAGCGCGCGCCAGCGCTCCGGCGCATCGGCGGGCGACGGCGGCAGGCCCTGCACCAGCGCCGCCTCCCCCAACTGTCGATAGCGTTCAGGATCGGCATCGACGATCGACAGCGACCGCCCCTTTCGCTCCGCACGCAATTCGGCCGCATAGGTCAGGGTGAAGCCGCAGCGCCACAGGCCCAGCACCTCGTCGCCCCCTTCCGCCATTGGCCGGGCCAGCGACAACAAGGTTGGCGCGGCCTGCGCCACCGCCAAAATCGCCCGCTGCCGCGCCAGATCGTCGGCCGCCCACAACAGCCGTGCAGGCTGGGCAAAGCGCGCCCAGACCGAGACATTGTCCGCCGCTACACTGTTCAACCGCGCAAAATCCGCTTCCGACAGAACCGCATATTTGGCGATCAACCCCTGATGTTCGAACGGAAAGACATTGGGCGGGATCAGCGCATTGGCGCGCGCCAGCCAGCTTTTGCCATAGGCGGCCGGGTAGTCCGACACGATCAGGTAGAAATCGAGCATCAACCCGTCGAGATTGGCTTCACGCAGGCATGAGCCATAGAAAAGCACCGCCCGCGCCGCCTGCGGGTAGCGCGCCGCGATCGCCCCCGCCATCGCCGCCGCGCGCGGATCGGCAGGCTGGAGCAGTTCGGCGCGGACAAGATCGACAAGGGAGGTGGGCATCGGCCCGCCCTTAGAGCGGATCGCGCCCGAAATGAAGAGGGGCAATCAGTCCCAACGCAAAGGCAACGCGGTGCAGGCGCCGACATTGCCGCCCTTCATCGTCACCGGACGGTCAGGGTCGAGCCGAACGGTCGGCATGCGGCCAAGCCATTCGCGCAGGAACACGATCACCTCCATCCGCGCCAGCCCCGCGCCCACGCAGCGATGCGCGCCAACGCCCATCGTTGTATGCCGCGTCGCGTTGAGCTTGCGGTCGAACCGCACCGTTTCAGGCGCATCGAAACTCGCCGGGTCCAGATTATGGAGGACGCTCGGCAGATAGATGATGTCGCCCGCCTTCAGCGTCACGCCATCCACTTCGACATCGGTGACGAGGTTACGGCTGACCGAAACAGTCGGATAACGGCGCATCAACTCGTCGGCGGCATCGGGGATCAATTCCGGCCGCTCACGCAGCAAGGCCTGATCCTGGGGATGGCGCGCCAGGTGCAGCGCGACCATGCCGACCATCGCCACCACCGTATCCAGCCCGCCAAACAGCAGGTTGCGGCACATGCGCCGCGCCTCATCCTCGCTCCAAGCGCGCCCGTCAATTGGTTCGGACAGGATGCGACTGAACAGGTCGGTGCCCGGATTGGCCATGCGCGCAGCGATATAGGGGGCGAGATACTCGTCGGCCGCATCGCGCAATTGCTCGACCGTCATCGACCCATCGGGCCGCGTGAGTTGCGACCCCAGCGCCCGCAATCGCGGCCGGTCGGACAAGGGTACGTCGATCAGCGTCAGGAAGATGTGCAGCGGCAATATCTCGGCGAAATCCTCCACGAAGTCGCACGACCCCCGGTCGATCAACCCATCGATCAATTCGCGCGCGACCTGCGTCACCTGCGGCTCCATCGCGACCACGAAGCGCGACGCAAAGCCCTTCATCACCGCCATGCGAAAGGGCTGATGCTCCGGCGGGTCTTGTTGCAGCGGAATGAAACGCATCACCTCACCAAGTCCCGGCGTCACCGCCAGCACTTCGCTCGAAAGCCGGACATTGTCCGCCCATAGCGCGCGGACAATCTCGCCGCGCGTCGCTATCCAGTGGCCGCCATTGGCGCTGGTCCACACGACACCGGGACCATCCTCCCGCACCAGAGATTGCCAGGCGGCGAAATAATCCTGCTCGACGCCGGGCGGCGCAAAAATGTCAAAATCGACGATCCGATCTGCCGGAACATGGGCTGGCCGTGCCAATATGCCTTGCATTTCCCTGTCTCCCCTATTCTCGTATCAGGAGAGAGCCTATCGCAGCATCATGCGGCGGTAAGCTATGACTAGCGGCAGGTCAGGCGCGGCGAAAGATCAGCGTCAGATTGTTCGCGGGCATCGCCTGAACGCGATCGAGCGCAAAGCCCTGCGTCGTCGCCAACGCCGCCACATCCTCCAGCGCCCTTATCCCCCATCGCGGATCGCGCGCGCGCAAACTGGCATCGAACTCCACATTGCTGGGCGCTGGCGCAACACCGGCCTGAAAATAGGGGCCGTAGAGGATCAGCGGCGCGCCCGTCTTGAGCAGCCGCGCGCCCTGCGCGAACAACCCCACCGTCGCTGCCCATGGGCTGATATGCACCATATTAATGCACAAGATCGCATCCGCCCGGTCGATCGGCCAGTCCGCCGCCGCATCTAGCAGCATCGGCGCACGCAGATTGGCCAGGCTCGCGTCCCCGCGCCACGCCTCGATCGACGCCAGCGCCGCCGGATCAGGATCACTCGGCTGCCAATCGAGCGCGGGCAGCGCGTCCGCGAAATGCACCGCATGTTCGCCGCTGCCACTCGCCACTTCCAGCACCAGCCCGGTGGATGGCAATGCCGCGCGCAGCACCGCCAATATCGCGTCCCGGTTCCGCAGCGTCGCAGGGGCGTGACGTTTGTACGCTTCGCCGTCCGCTTCGCCCGGAATCCAGACCGTCATTCCGCCGCCTGCGCCAGCCTAGGCGCTTCCCACGTCAGCACCGGCTTGCGCGCCGCCAGCGTCTCATCCAGCCGACGGCGGGGCGCATGATAGGGCGCACCCTTCAGCGCCTCGTCTCCCGCCTTGGCGCGTTCTGCCAACGACCGCAGCGCCATAATGAACTGGTCGAGCGCCGCCTTGCTCTCCGTCTCGGTCGGCTCGATCAACATCGCGCCATGGACGACCAGCGGGAAATACATGGTCATCGGGTGGAAGCCCTCGTCGATCAGCCCCTTGGCAATGTCGAGCGTGGTGAAGCCCTCGGCCAGCCCCTTGTCGCTGAACAGCGCCTCATGCATGCACGGCCCGCTGGTGCCGAACGGCGCGTCCAGCACATCGTCCAGGCTGCGCAGGATATAATTGGCGTTGAGGACCGCATCCTCCGCCACCTGCCGCAACCCATCCGCGCCATGGCTCATGATATAGGCGAGCGCGCGGGTGAACATGCCCATCTGCCCGTGGAAGGCGACCATCCGGCCAAAGGTGCCGCCATGATGGTCCTGCGCCGATTCTTCTTCGATCAGGACGAACTGGTCGCCCTGCTTCTCGACGAACGGCAGCGGCGCATAGGGGGCCAACGCTTCCGACAGCACGACCGGCCCGGAACCGGGACCACCGCCGCCATGGGGGGTGGAGAAGGTCTTGTGCAGATTGATGTGCATCGCATCGACGCCCAGATCACCGGGGCGGACCCGGCCGACGATGGCGTTGAAATTCGCCCCGTCGCAATAGACGAATGCACCCGCCGCATGGACCGCATCGGAAATCGTCTTGAGATCCCGCTCGAACAGGCCGCACGTATTGGGGTTGGTGATCATCACCGCCGCCACGTCCGGTCCCAGCCGCGCGGTCAGCGCCGCCAGATCGACCCGGCCTTCGGGCGTCGCGGGAATATCCTCGACCTGATAGCCGCAAAAGGCCGCCGTGGCCGGATTGGTGCCATGCGCGCTTTCAGGCACCAGCACGACCGAACGCGCATCGCCCCGCGCCTCCAGCGCCGCACGGATCGCCAGCAACCCGCACAATTCACCATGCGCCCCCGCTTTGGGGCTCATTGCCACGCTGTGCATCCCCGTCAGCGTCACCAGCCATGCGGCAAGTTCATGGATCACCGCCAGCGCACCCTGCACCGTCGATTGCGGGGCCAGCGGATGCAGGTCCGCAAAACCGGGCATCCGCGCGACCTTTTCATTCAGGCGCGGATTATGCTTCATCGTGCAGGAACCGAGCGGAAACAGGCCCAGGTCGATGGCATAATTCTGCCGCGACAGCCGCGTATAATGGCGCACGGTTTCCTGTTCCGACAGGCCCGGCAGGCCGATCGCCTTGCGCTCCAGCCCGCCAAGACGGCTCGCCACCTTGGGCGCGGGCGCGAAATCGACACCCGTCGTCTCGGTCGATCCGATCTCGAAGATCAGCGCCTCTTCCAGCATCAGCGCGCGATTACCCGTCACCGTCGCCGGGGCCATATGCGCATCCGCAACCGCGACCGGCGTGGTGGGACGGCCTTCCTTGAGCATGGTCATGCCAGTTCCTCCTCAAGCGCCGTAGCCAGCGCCTCTATATCCTCTGCCGTCACCGTTTCGGTCACCGCGACGACCAAGCCCTTGCCGATCGCAGGCGCATCGGGGAACAGCCGCCCCAGCGACACGCCCCCCAGCACGCCCTTATCGGCCAAGCTGCGCACCACGTCGCGCGCATCTCTGGTCAGGACCAGGGTGAACTCATTGAAAAAGCTGTCGTTGAGCAGTGTCACGCCTGGCACCTGCGCCAGCCGATCGGCGGCCTGCACGGCCAGCCCGTGATTAAGGCTCGCCAATTCGCGCAGCCCGCGTTCCCCCAGCAACGTCATATGAATGCTGAACGCCAGCGCACACAGGCCTGAATTGGTGCAGATGTTTGACGTCGCCTTCTCGCGGCGGATATGCTGTTCGCGGGTCGACAGCGTCAGCACGAAGCCGCGCTTGCCCGCCGCATCCACCGTCTCGCCGCACAGGCGGCCCGGCATCTGCCGCACATATTTCTGCTTGCACGCGAACAGGCCGAGATACGGCCCGCCAAATTGCAGGCCGACGCCGATCGACTGGCCTTCGCCCACGACGATGTCCGCGCCCATCTCACCCGGCGGCACCAGCGCGCCCAGCGCCACTGGCTCGGTCACGACCGCCACCAGCAAGGCACCCGCCGCATGCGCCGCATCGGCCAGCGGCGTCAGGTCGGCGATCCGCCCCAAAATGTCGGGATATTGCACCACGACGCAGCTTACATCCTTGTCGATCGCCGCGATCAGCGCGTCGATGTCCGTCTGCGCCGTCAGCGTCGGTGCCTCATGCGCCAGCAGGTCGCCGGTGAACTTCGCCATCGTCCGCGCGACCGACACATAATGGGGGTGCAGGCCCGACGACAGGATCGCCTTGCCCCGCTTGGTAATGCGCCGCGCCATGCCGATCGCTTCCCAGCAGGCGGTCGACCCGTCATACATCGACGCATTGGCGACGTCGCAGCCCAGCAGGCGCGCGACCTGCGTCTGGAACTCGAACAGCACCTGCAACGTCCCCTGCGCGATTTCCGGCTGATAGGGGGTGTAGGCAGTCAGGAACTCGCCGCGCTGGATCAGATGATCGACGCTGGCGGGCACATGATGCTTATACGCGCCCGCGCCTAAGAAGAAGGGCGCTTCCCCCGCCGACAGATTCTGCCGCGCCAGCTTGCTCATATGCCGCTCGACCGCCAATTCGCTGGCATGATCGGGCAGGCCTTCGATCTGGCCGGAAAGCCGGGCCTCGGCAGGCACATCGACAAACAGATCATCGATCGACGCCGCGCCGATGGTGGCAAGCATTGCCTGCCGGTCAGTGTCGGTAAGGGGTAGGTAGCGCATTTGCAAAACTCCCCCCTCCCTTTCAAGGGAGGGGCCGGGGGTGGGTCGCGAGCGGAGCGAGCGCTGCTCCGTGGCGAAAGGGCGGACGCGCCCTGCGGTCGCGACCCACCCCTTCCCCCTCCCTTGAAAGGGAGGGGCTTATTCTCATGCGTTAAAGCGCAGCGACGAACGTCTTATACGCCGCTTCGGTCATCAGCCCTTCCAGCTCGCTCATGTCGGTGATGCGCAGCTTGAAGAACCAGCCATCCTCTTCGGCATCGCTGTTCACCAGCGCAGGCTCGTCTTCCAGCGCGCCATTGGCTTCGACGACTTCGCCCGAAATAGGCGCATAGACGTCGGACGCGGCCTTGACCGATTCCACGACCGCAGCGTCATCCCCCTTGTCGAAGGTCGCGCCTTCGACCGGCAGTTCGACGAACACGATGTCGCCCAATTGTTCCTGCGCAAAGTCGGTGATGCCGACCGTGGCGATCTCGCCCTCGACGTCGATCCACTCATGTTCTTCGGTAAAATAACGGCTCATGATGATACTCCCGGAATGATGTGCTTGAAAATCATGATCACAAAAAGTCGAAACAAGAATCAGGCGACCGCGCGGCGATAGCGATGCGGCACGAACGGCATCGGCACCACCGTCGCGCTGATGCGCTTGCCACGCACATCTATCTCCAGCGCGGTGTCGAGCGCGCTGTGCGGCAGGCTGAGCCAGCCCATCGCAATCGGCGCACCAAGGCTCGGCGCAAAGCCGCCCGACGTCACTTCCCCGACCAGATTGTCACCGACAAAGATTTGCGCGCCTTCCCGCGCGGGCAAACGCCCCTCGATCTTTAGCCCCACGCGCTTCGTGCCGGGGCCATCGGCCAGTTCCTTCATCACCCGGCCATGGCCGATGAAGCCGCCCTCTGTCCGCCGACGCTTGCCGATCGCAAAGCCCAGGTCCGCGCCGATCGTGCTGACGGCCGGTGTCAGATCATGACCATAAAGCGGCAAGCCCGCCTCCAGCCGCAGCGAGTCGCGCGCGCCAAGGCCGATCGGCTTGACCTGGCGGAGCGCACACAGCGCATCGGCAAAGCCCTCAGCGGCGTCCGCAGGCAGGCTGATCTCGAACCCGTCCTCGCCGGTATAGCCCGACCGGCTGACCCACAGCGTCACGCCATTCCAGTCAAACGCGCCACACTGCATGAAGGTCAGGTCCGCCGTCTCCGGCACCAACGCGGCCATCGCCTCGCCCGCCTCCGGTCCCTGCAACGCCAGCAGCGCCTGCTCGTCCATATGGTTCATCACGACCTCGTCGGGCAGATGCTCGATCATCCAGGCCATGTCGTCATATTTGGTCGCGCCATTGACGACCATATAGATCGCCGCGCCATCGAACGCGCCATCGGCGGGGCGCGCGACCATCAGGTCGTCGAGAATGCCGCCATCCTGATCCAGCAGCATCGAATAACGCTGGCGACCGGGCTTCAGCCCTTTGATATCGGCTGGCAGCAGCACTTCCAGCGCTTCGTCCACGCCCTCGCCCGAAAAACCGATCTGCCCCATATGGCTGACATCGAACAGCCCGGCATGTTCGCGGGTCCAGCTATGTTCGGCCATGATGCCATCATAGTGGATCGGCATATGATAGCCCGCAAAGCCGACCATGCGCGCGCCCTGCGCACGATGCCAGGCGTCGAGCGGCAGCGCTTCAAGCGGCAAGGCCTCCTCAAGCGTGGCGATATCGTCGTTCGAGTCATAGGTGGCGGTCATCGGACGGCCTTTCCGTGAGAGGGTTGCAGCGACGTTCAGCCCGGCCCGCACCGGACCGCTTCTGTTCGTCACCCCCTCTGTCACGGGAACCTGAGAGCTTTGACCAGCGGCCTTGCGGCCACATGGCTTACCCCTTCGGTGGGACGAGATGACCCGTCCGCTTTCCAGAGTGCCTTGCGCGCGATGCGGTCCATTGGCCTGAGAGATTCCGGGGCGGTTGCTCCTTCGGCGACGGGGACGGCCTCAAAGGCCACCCATGCTCTCCCGCATCATGCCCAGCGCCGAATCCTCGACGCCGGAGACATCCAAGGCATTGCGACAAAGGACAGGGCACGTCAATCAGCTAAAAGATCCTCCCCTTGGGGCTGGATAGCTGCGGCGGGCAGCATGTCGGAAGCTACGCCTATCTCGCCAACCCCACCCCGTTCGGGCTGAGCCTGTCGAAGCCCCCTTCCTTTCTTCAAGAAATGCCCTTCGACAAGTTCAGGGCGAACGGAAGACGAGGGCAGCCATTCACGGCCTACCCGAAAATCTCCGCATGCCGCTTCTCGGCATAACGGTCCGTCATCCCGGCAATGAAATCCGTGATGTGGCGGCTACGCTCCGGTTCGGCCAACACGCATTCGTCGCGCCATTCGGGCGGCATCAGGCCCGGCTCTGCCTGATAGGCACGGAACAGATCGGTCACGATCACCCGCGCCCGGTCGGCCGCCGCCAGTTGCTCTGGATGATGATAGAGGGTGGCATACATGAAGCGCTTGAGGTCGCGCTCCTGCGCCGCCAGCTCCGGCGAGAAGCCAACCAGCGTGCGGCCCAGCGCGCGCACATCCTCGACCGTTTCGACCCGCGATTCCGCGATATTCGCTCGCGTCGCCGCCAGCAAGTCATTGGCCATCACGCCGATCTGCTCGCGCACCAGTTCGCGCAGCAGGCCATCCTGCGGCACGTCGGGATAGCGGGTCCGCACCCGGTCCCAGCAGGAGGCGACGAACGGCACCTCCAACAATTGCTCCAGCGTCAGCAACCCAGCGCGCAATCCATCGTCAATGTCATGATTGTCATAGGCGATATCGTCCGAAATCGCCGCCAGTTGCGCCTCCAGCGAGGCATGGCTGGTAAGGTCGAGCGGAAACAGCGCATCCAGTTCGCGCATCGCCCAGCCGGGATGCTCAATCGGCCCATTATGCTTGGCCAATCCCTCCAGCATCTCCCAACTCAGGTTCAGCCCCTTGAAGCGCGGATAGGGGCTTTCCAGCAGCATGAGCGTACGCAGCGTATGGGCATTATGGTCGAACCCGCCATGATCCTCCATCGCCGCTTCCAGCGCGTCCTCGCCTGCATGGCCGAAGGGCGGATGGCCGATGTCGTGCGCCAGACATAGGGCTTCGGTCAGATCCTCGTTCAGCCCCAGCGTCCGCGCCGTGGTGCGGCCGATCTGTGCGACCTCCAGACTATGAGTCAGGCGGACGCGGAAATGGTCGCCATCGGGCGACACGAACACCTGCGTTTTGTGGCGCAGCCGACGAAAGGCGATCGAATGGATGATGCGGTCGCGGTCGCGTTGAAAAATGTCACGCGGCCCGCGCACCTCGCCGCCCGGTTCGGGATGGAGCCGTCCCCGGCTGGCGGCGGGGTGGCAGGCATAGGGGGCAAGGATCGTCATGGGACGTCCTCTTACTGACCGCCCAGCCTTTCGACCACCTCTCCCGCACTGCTTTTCCACGCAAAAGCATCGCCACCGGCTGCCTTGATCTTGTCCTCCAACGTCTTGGCGCGGGCGAAGTTGGGGAACGGTCCGACCAGCAGGCGATTGGTCTGGCCCCAACTCGCGCTCCATCCATCCTGCCCGGACAGGCTGTCATATTTCTTGCGCAACGCATTGAGCGTGAAGGCCAAGCCCGACTTGCTCGCACCGATGCCGATCTGCAGCCAGTTACGCGACGGATTGTCCGCCAGCTTCTTCTTTTCTTCCGCTTCCTTCTTCGCCTTGGCGTCGGCTTCCGCCTTAGCCTTGGCCAGCGCTGCCTTCTTCACCTTGTCGGCGGCCGCCTGCCGTTCGGCGCGACGCGCCGCCTGCAACGCGGCGATCTCCTCCAGATCGACCGCCGCCACACGCGCCTGTCGCTCAGCTTCGGGCACGTCGATCGCCCGGATGATGTCGGCCAGCGTCCGCGTCGCCGCCGGGTCGGGCTGTGGCGGCGCAGCGGGCAAGGGCTGGACCATGGCGGGCTGCGCGCCTGGCTGCGCCTGGGTGGCGGGCGGTGCCGATGGGGTCGCAGCAGGCGTCGCCGCTTGGGCCAGCGTAATGGCGTTGAGCTGCGATCCGGTGGTCGAAGGCTGTGACGGCGGCGCAGCGGTCTCAACCGATTCGAATCCGGGCGCTGGTGGTCCCTGCACCGCCGGGGCCGCCGCACGCGCTTGCTGCTGCGGCGGCGCTTGGGTCGATGGCAGCGATTGAACCGGAGCCGACGGAGGCGTGGACAAATCTGGCGCAGGCGGCGTGCGGGTGGCCGAGCCCGTCCCCGATGATGCGGTCGGGATGGGCTGCACCATCGGCACAGGTGCCGGGCTCGATGGCGACGGCGCAGCCGGTGTGGGCTGAACCATCGGCGTGGGCGTGGGCTGAGCCGTGGCGGTGGTCCGCTGTTGCGTCTGCGCTTGCGCCATGGCCACGCGGGCAGGCGTTTCGGCACGGGCCAGCCGAGCCGCTTCGCGCCGCTGGCGTTGCTGTTCAGCCCGGCGCGCGCGCGCATTTGGCGGCGGGCTGGTTGGTGCGGCGGCAACCGTGACCGGCTTTGCTGGCGTAACCACCTGCGGCCCAACGGGAGCCGGAGGCGTCGGAGTGATCGCCGCAATGCTGGTGCCCGTCTTTGCCGGAAACTGCCCGAAATGCACGGCCGCTGCCTTTTGCGGCGCGGTCAGATAAGGCATTTTCTGCATATAGGGGACGATCGCCGCTGCTAGTTGCGCGGGCATGGTCTGGTCGGCCACCTTGCGCGCCTCGGCCTGCTGGTTGTTCATCGCCAGGATGAACGCCCGATAGCGCCACGCCGCCCGGTCGCTCTTGTAGAGCAAAGGCTCCAACGCCCGCTCCGCCGCCGCCACTTGGCCCGATATGCCCAGCGACGCGGCATAGCGGCGGATCAGTTCGGCGTCATTGGGCGTCCGCTGCAACGCGGCCTGATAGTCGCGCTGCGCCCCGGCCTGGTCGCCGGTCATGTCCCGCGCCAGCCCGCGATCGGCCAAAATCGTCGAGTCCGCAAAGCCCAGCCGCCCCGCCTGATCGAACAGCCGCACCGCTTCCGCCGGGTTTTGCAGCTTCAGATTGACCCGCGCCAGCCCGACCTTGATCCGGCCATTGCCGCTCGTGATCGTATCGGCACGGGCAAAGAAACCCGCCGCCGCACGCGGATCATCGAGCGCCAACGCCGCCTCCCCCGCCCCGATCAACGCATCCACGTCGCGCGGATTGGCCGACAGCCGCGCCAGATTGCTGTTGAGGTCGGCGGCGCCGAGGGGACGGACCAGTTGGGCCTGGTCGGTTTGCGCCTGGGCGGTTCCGGCCATCAGCAGGCCGCCAAGAATCCATGAAAGATATTGTGTCACATCCGCGCTCTAGCGGATCAATGTGCGAATAGGAAATCGCCCAAACAAAAAAGCGCGCCGTGCTGCCCCATAGGACAGACGGCGCGCTGCATGACCGGCGCGGCGTGGGCCGCGCGCGATGATCTTACTGGTTGTTCTGGCGGTTCAGGAAGCGGGGAATGTCGACACCGGCGGCGTCATCGCCACCCGGCACCTTGTCCGCACCACGGGTCAGGCCCGCCATCCGCTCGAACAACGTACCGCCGCTCGCGACCCGCGGTGCGGCAGGGGCTGCGGCTGGCGCAGCATTGTCCGCACCCAGCACCAGTTCGTCCTGATCCGGCCCTTCGTCGGAGAACACCGCCGCAGGCTTGGGCGCAGCGAAGGGCGCGGGGGCCGCTTCGACGGGCGCAGGCGCGGGCGGCGCGGGGACGTCCAGTTCCAGCGTTTCGGGTTCGGGCACAGGCGCTGCAACCGGCGCAGGCTGCGGCGCGGGCGCGGCGGCCTTGGGCGCGCCACCCTGCTGCGGCACCGACACGGCCGGACGGCTCGCGAAGCTGAACGGCTGCGTCAACGGCGCGGCATGGTTGCCGATCTCATTGTCGATGCCGGTGGCGACCACCGACACGCGGATCTTGCCATTGAGGTTGTCGTTGAACGCGCTGCCCCAGATGATGTTCGCGTCCGGGTCCACCAGTTCGCGAATATGGTTGGCGGCTTCGTCCACTTCCATCAGGCGCATGTCCTCGCCGCCGACGATGGAGACGATGACGCCCTTCGCGCCGCGCATCGACACGCCGTCGAGCAGCGGGTTGGCGATCGCCTTCTCGGCGGCCTGCAAAGCGCGGCCGTCGCCTTCCGCTTCGCCAGTGCCCATCATCGCCTTGCCCATTTCGCCCATCACCGACCGCACGTCGGCAAAGTCGAGGTTGATGAGGCCGGGCATGATCATCAGGTCGGTGATGCTGCGCACGCCCTGCTGCAACACTTCGTCCGCCATCTGGAACGCTTCCTTGAAGGTCGTGTTCGGGTTGGCGATCAGGAACAGATTCTGGTTCGGAATGACGATCAGCGTGTCGACATGCTTCTGCAACTCGTCAATGCCGCTTTCCGCCGACTTCATGCGGCGGTTGCCCTCGAAGGTGAAGGGCTTGGTCACGACGCCAACGGTCAGGATGCCGCGCTCGCGCGCCGCCTTCGCGATGACCGGGGCCGCGCCGGTGCCGGTGCCGCCGCCCATGCCAGCGGTGATGAAGCACATATGCGCGCCTTCCAGCGCCGCTTCGACCATGGCGATGGTTTCTTCCGCCGCCGCCTTGCCGATTTCAGGACGCGATCCTGCGCCCAGACCCTCGGTGATCTGCGGCCCAAGCTGGATGCGGCGTTCGGCCGGCGAGCTGTTGAGCGCCTGCGCGTCGGTATTGGCGACGATGAAGTCGACGCCCTCGACATTCGCGGCGATCATGTTCGCGATGGCATTGCCGCCCGCGCCGCCGACGCCGATCACCGCGATCCGCGGCTTCAGTTCGTCCACATGCGGTGGGCTGATTTCAATGCTCATATATTCTGCTCCCTCAGCTTCCTCGTCAGGAAGCGAAACCGTCATTAATTGTTAACACCAGAAAATAGGGGATTTCACCAGCTATTTTCGTTTCATTCCAAATTCGGTCAATAGTTTGTCTTCATTGCGCGCATCATCCGCTGCCACCAGAGCGGAGTCCCAAGACGATGCACCGTCTGCGGCGACGGCGCCATCGTTCGGAGATCAACCGGGTTGGAAGCACCGTAAAGCGCCAGACCCGCCAAAGTTGCAAAGGCCGGGCCACTATGCGCTTCGGGCATGGCGGACAAGCCCCGTGGCCGCCCGATCCGCACCGCGCGGCCCAGCGCGCCCTGCGCATAATCGGCAATGCCCTTCATTTCCGCGCCGCCGCCGGTCAGCACCACCTGCCGCCCGGTCGGCGTGTTGAAGCCCATGCCCGCCAGCGCCATATTCACTTCGGCCATGATCTGGTTCAACCGTTCGCAAATGACGCCGACCAGCGCCGCGCGGGTGATCTTGCCGCCCTCCGCGTTCGGCCCAGCCGCCTGCCCGGCCGCCGCACTCTCGCCATGCGGCGGCGCGATCTCGATCATCTCGCGGAAATCGCGCGGATTCTGCATCGCCGAGCCATAGAAGCATTTGATCCGCTCCGCTTGGCTGCGACGAATGCCAAAGGCTGATGCGATATCGTCGGTAATGTCCGCCGCGCCGATCGGGATGCTATGCAGCCCCACCAACATGCCGCCCGCATAGAGCGAGACATTGGTCACCCCCGCCCCGATCTCCACCAGCGCCACGCCCAGGTCGCGCTCCTCTTCGGACAGGCAGGCAAGCCCGGTCGCGATCGGCGCGGCGACTATCGAATTGACGTTCAGATAGGCCCCGCGCACGCAAAGGTCGAGGTTGGCGAGCGGCGCGCCATCGGCCAGCACGACATGGATATCCACGCCCAGCAGGTCGGCATGCATCCCCAGGGGCTTTTTCACCGGCACCCGGCCATTGATGGTGAAGCAGGTCGGCTGCGCATGCAGCACGACCCGGCCATCGGGGTCGATACCCTGCTGCCCCGTCGTCAGCAGATCGTCGATATCCGCCTGCTCGATGCGATAGCCCGCCATGTCGCGCTCGACCGTGACGACATCGCTGACCAGGCTGCCGCCTGAAAAACTGACCCAGACATCCTCGATATTGGTGCCCGCGACCCGCTCGGCCTGCTCGATCGTTTCGCGCACCGCCAGCTCCGTGCGCTCCATGTCAGCGATGAAACCGCGCCGCACGCCCCGGCTCTCGCGCTGGCCCGTGCCCAATATCGCCAGCTCGCCCGTGTCGGTGCGCCCCGCGATCAAGGCGGAGACCTTCCACGACCCGATATCGATCGCGGTGATCAGCTTTTCGACCTTGGGCTGCGCCATCGGGTTTAGCCCTCTTCCTCCGCGGGCGCAGCGCTCGCGGTCTTGCCATCGGTGGCCATCGGCTTGTCCTCGACCTTGCCCTGCGGCAAGCGCAGAACGAAACGATCGGGGTCACGCATGTCGAACTTGACGATCCCGCGTCCCAGCAGGCGGTTGACGCCATCCATGCGCGCGAAATTCACCAAAGCGGCGGCGCTGCCCTTTTCGCCTTCGGGCAGGGACAAAGTTTCGCCCGACTGGAAACGCAGATCCCAGCGGCGATTGCCGACCCAGGTCGCCCCCGCCAGCATCGGCTTCAACGCCGGCGCATTGTCCATCAGCGCATTCAGCCCTGCCGTCTGCCGATTGGCGTCCGGCCCCACCACCAGCGGCAGGTCGGGCATCGCATTGGCCGACACAGGCTGCAGCACCACACCCGTCACATCGATCAGGTGCAGTCGCCCGCCATGCTGCCACACCGCCACCGGATCGCGCTCGACGATGTCCACGACCAGTGTATCGGGCAAGCGGCGGGAAATACGCGCGTCCTTGATCCAGCCGAGTTTCAACATCTCGCTGCGCACTTTGGGCAGGTCGAGCGAGAGCATCGACCGATCGACCTGGCCGAGCGCGATATTATAGACCGGCAGCTCGTCCATCCGCTCGACGCCGCGCACTTCGACCTTATCGACCTCGAATCCGGCGCGCGCGGCCAGCAGCGCCGCCTGCTTGTGCGCCATGGCGGGCACGCCGAAGAACATTGCGACACCGACCACGCCCGCGCCGAAAATGCCGACGATCGCCCAACTGGCCATGCGTTGCAGCGTCGCTTCGCTGACCGGCAGCGCCTCGATCACCCGGTCCAGCGTCGATTGCCGCTTGAGCGTGCGACCACGCCGACCCTTGGCTGCCTTGTCGCGCGCGCTGCTCAATCGCGTGGAGCCGCCCCGTCTGATGCGTGTCTCAGCCATGTTCCGTCCCCCCGGCGCGCGACAGCGCTTCTGCGACAATAGTCTCTACCAACGTGGCATAGTCAATGCCCAGCTTCGCCGCCTGTTCGGGGACGAGGCTGAGCGGCGTCATGCCCGGCTGGGTATTGACCTCCAGCAGATAGAGCCCCTCGATCCCCTGTTCATCGTCCCAGCGGAAATCCGCGCGCGACGCCCCCTGGCACCCCAGCAACTGATGCGCGCGCAGCGCGATCGCCTTGCAGGCTTCGGTGATGTCGGGCGGAATATCGGCGGGGCAGACATGCTCGGTCATGCCATCGGTATATTTGGCATCGAAATCGTAAAAGCCGCTCTTGGGGCGCAATTCCGTGACCAGCAGCGCTTCATTACCCAGCACGGCGGTCGTCAATTCGCGCCCGCGAATATAGGGTTCTGCCAGCAATTCGGAAAAATCCTGCCACGGGCCGACACTGTCGCGACCGATGGGATCGCCATAATTGCCCTCCGCCGTGACGATCGCCACGCCGACCGAACTGCCTTCGTTGACCGGCTTCAATACATAGGGACGCGGCAACGGATCGCTCGCAAACAGGCTCTCGCTCGCCACGATCTTGCCGCCGGGCATGGGAATGCCATGCGGCACCAGCGCCTGCTTGGTCAGTTGCTTGTCGATCGCGATGACCGACGTCGCCAGCCCCGAATGGGTGTAGGTCAGGCCCATCAGGTCCATCATCCCCTGCACCGTGCCATCCTCGCCCGGAACGCCATGCAGCGCGTTGAACACGACATCGGCCTTGGCCTCGGCGAGACGCGCGGCGACATCGCGATCCATATCGATCCGCGTGACCCGATGCCCACGCGATTCCAGCGCCTTGGCAACGCCCTCCCCGCTCATGAGCGAAACCGGCCGCTCCGCCGACCAGCCACCCATCAGCACGGCGACATGCCACGGAACACGGGTCATGCCATTCCTCCCCGGCACGGGGAGGGGGACCGCTGGCGAAGCCAGTGGTGGAGGGGGCGTGCAGCGGGGCGAGCCCCCTCCGTCAGGCCTCCGGCCTGCCACCTCCCCGTGCCGGGGAGGAATTGGCTACCCATCATCACTTCCGCACCCCCACCCGCTGAATTTCCCATTCCAGTTCCACGCCGCTCTTGTCCTTCACCCGCCGCCGCACTTCTTCGCCCAGCGCTTCGATGTCCGCGCTGGTGGCGTCGCCCAGGTTGAGCAGGAAATTCGTATGCTTCTCGCTCACCTGCGCGCCGCCCAGTTGCAAGCCGCGACAGCCCGCTTCATCCACCAGCGCCCAAGCCTTGTGCCCGTCCGGGTTCTTGAAGGTCGATCCGCCAGTCTTGCTGCGCAGCGGCTGGCTGGCTTCGCGCGCGGCGCCGATCCGGTCCATTTCCGCCTGGATCGCGGCCGGTTCGCCCGGAACGCCCCGGAAGCAAGCGCTGACCACAACCGCCCCCTCCGGCAGGGTCGAGTGGCGATAGCTATAGCCCAGTTCATCCTTCGAGAGCGTCACCCGCTCGCCCGACCGCAGCACCACGTCGCACGACACCAAAATGTCGCATGTCTCGCGACCATAAGCGCCGCCGTTCATCCGCACGAACCCGCCGACCGTGCCGGGGATGGAGCGCAGAAATTCCAGCCCCGCTATGCCTTTGTCCCGCGCGGTCGACGAAACGAGAATGCCCGACGTCCCGCCGCCGCAGACCAGGGTGGTCGCGTCCAGCGCCTCGACGGTGGCAAAGGGCTTGCCCAGCCGCACCACCACGCCCGGCACGCCGCCATCGCGCACGATCAGGTTGGAGCCAAGGCCGATCGCCATCACCGGCACCGCCGGATCGAGCGCGGACAGCAAATCGGACAGGTCCTGCGCATCCTTCGGCTCGAACAGCCATTGCGCCGCACCGCCCGCCTTGAACCAGACAAGCGGAGCCAGCGGCGCATCGGGCTTGATCGTGCCACGGACAGCAGGCAGGGCCAGGCTCAACCGCGCACTCCCCACATATTCATCCATTTTTTCATGGACTTGATGCCAGCCGCTTGCGCCTGGGTCGCGGCCATGCCGGCCTGTACGTTTTGCTGTGCGGCATCGATCATGTCGCGCGCAACTTCGACGCCCTGCATCTGCACGTCGATCATCCGTTTCTGCATTTCCAGGCCAACGGCGAACAGTTCGAACATCAGACCGCTTCCTTGACCTTGGCGGACACCGCCGCCGCAAGGCCCGCCGCCCATTTGGTGATGTCGCCCGCGCCCAGGCAGACGATCATGTCGTCCGGCTGAATGTCGGCGGCGATCGCATCGACCAGGTCTTCCATATCCGCCACGGTCGAAGCATGGCGATGCCCCCGGCGCTTCAACCCCGCGACCAGCGCCGCGCTGTCCACACCCTCGATCGGCTGCTCGCCAGCGGTATAGACGGGCGTTGCGTAAACCATGTCCGCATCGTTGAACGCTTGCTGGAAATCATCCATCAAATCGCGCAGTCGCGTGAAGCGATGCGGCTGCACCACGGCGATCACGCGACCCTGTGCGCCTTCGCGCGCCGCCGCCAGCACCGCCTTGATCTCGACCGGATGGTGGCCATAATCGTCGATCACGATCGCGCTACCACCCCCGACCGCAATCTCGCCGACCTTTGTGAAGCGCCGCTTGACCCCGCCAAACTTGGCAAAGCCCGTCTGGATCGTCGCATCGTCAATGCCCATGTGCAGCGCCACGCCGATCGCCGCCATGGCGTTCAACACGTTATGCCGCCCCGGCATCGGCATCTCGATGCCCTCGATCTTGCGCGTCGATCCATCGCGCTCGCGCACCTGAATGTCGAAGCGGTTGCCGCCGGGGAAGCTGACCACATTGTCGCCGCGAATATCGGCCTGCGCCGAAAAGCCGTAGGTGACGATCCGTCGGTCCTGCACCCGCGGCAAAATCGCCTGCACTTCGGGATGGTCGAGGCACAGCAACGCCGCGCCATAGAAGGGCACATTGCCGACAAATTCGACAAAGGCGTCCTTCACCCGGTCGAAATCGCCATAATGGTCGAGATGTTCGGGATCGATATTGGTGACCACCGCAATCGTGCCGTCCAGCCGCAGGAAACTGCCGTCGCTCTCGTCGGCCTCCACCACCATCCAGTCGCTATTGCCGAGCCGCGCATTGGAGCCATAGCTGTTGATGATGCCGCCATTGATGACCGTCGGGTCCACCCCGCCCGCATCGAGCAAGGCCGCGACCATCGACGTCGTCGTGGTCTTGCCATGCGTGCCCGCGACGGCAACGGTGGATTTCAAACGCATCAGCTCGGCCAGCATTTCGGCGCGGCGAATGACCGGCACGCGCGTCTCCAGCGCCAGCTCGACCTCCGGGTTGCCCCGCTTGATCGCCGTTGATGTCACCACCACGGCGGCATCGCCCAGATTTTCCGCCTTATGGCCGATCATCACCCGGATGCCCTTGGCGCGCAGCCCCTCGACCACATAGCCCTCGGCGACATCGCTGCCCTGAACATCATAGCCCAGATTGTGCATCACTTCGGCAATGCCCGACATGCCGATGCCGCCAATGCCGATGAAATGGATCGTGCCGATGTCCGTGCCGACACCCTTCATGAGCGAAATTCCTTATATACTAAACCGTTCGGGCTGAGCCTGTCGAAGCCCTGCCCTTTCTTTTGAACGAGAGCCGGAAAGAAGGATGGCCCTTCGACAAGCTCAGGGCGAACGGAGATTGGTTGCAAACCGAACGGAGAAAGGGCATCCCGCTTCACGCCGGAACTCCCGCGAGATTCAACGTCGTCGGCATCGGCCCGACCCGCACCGGATCATTGACGATCGGCGCATGGCCGATGCTTTCCAGCAGGTCCGCCATATCGCGTGCGGCGTTGGGACGGCCGCAGCCCCAGGCGCGCTTGGCGGCGTTCTGCAACGCGCCCGGCTCCATCGCCATCTTCTGCATCTGCTTGGCCAGTTCGACGGCGGTAAAGCGCGCCTGCGTGATCGTGCGCGCGCCGCCCGCCTCGGTCATCTCGCGCGCATTGGCGGTCTGATGATCGTCCATCGCACTCGGCAGCGGGATCAGGATCGCAGGCCGCCCGGCGCAGGTCAGTTCCGCCAACGTCGATGCCCCCGCCCGCGCGATCACCAGATGCGCCCAGCCCAATTTCTCCGGCACGTCATTGAAATAGGTGGCGAGGTCGGCGGGGATTTCCATCTCCGCATAGGTTTTGCGGACCCGCTCAATATCCTCGGCGCGGCATTGCTGCGTCACCTGCAAGCGGCGACGCAGCGCGACCGGCAGCATCGACAGGCCTTCGGGCACGACGCTCGACAGGATGGACGCCCCCTGGCTGCCACCGATCACCAGCACCCGGAACACGCTTTCGTCGGTCAGCGCCGGGAAATCCTCGTCGCGCAGGGCTTTGACCTCCTCGCGCACCGGGTTGCCGATCAGATGGACCTTCGCATCATATTTGGGCTTGAGCCGCTCGACCCCCGGATAGGCGGTCGCGATCGCATCGACCCGCCCGGCGAGCAGGCAGTTGACCCGGCCCAGCACAGCATTTTGTTCATGGATTGCAGTCGGGATGCCATCGGCAAGTGCCCCCAGCAACGCGGGCATGGCGGGATAGCCGCCAAAACCGACCACGGCGGTTGGCCGGAACGTCTCGTTCAACCGTCGCGACATGGCGCGCCCGGCGAGGATCGCCTTCAAAGCCCCCGGCCAGCTTGCCGGGTTCTTCGTCATGCGCCCCGCTGGCATGATATGCACTTGCGCCCGGTCGAAGATGCCGGGAATCTTCGCGCCCCGCTCATCCGTGACCAAAGCGACATGATGGCCGCGCGCCATCAGCTCTTCGGCTACCGCATGGGCGGGAATCATATGACCCCCCGTCCCGCCAGCGGCCAGGACGAAGTGACGGGAAATGCTCATCGACCACTCCATTTGACGACCGTATGCCGACCCATGAAGGGGTTGCGTCGCGTGAAGGCGAGCAACAGGCCGACGCCGATACAAAGCGCGAGCATAGAGGAGCCGCCATAGCTGATAAAGGGCAGCGTCATGCCCTTGGACGGAAATATCTGCGCATTGACGCCCATATTGATGATCGCCTGCAATCCGAACTGGGTGGTGAGGCCTGCAGCGGCCAAAATGGTGAACACATCCTCTTCGTCCAGCAGGCGCAGCAGCACCCGCACGATGATGGCAAGATAGACGCAAGCGATGGCAATGCAGGCGAGCAGCCCGAACTCCTCGCCGATCACCGAGAAGATATAGTCGGTATGCGCTTCGGGCAGGCGGAACTTATGCTGGCCCCCGCCCGGTCCGACGCCGGTAAAGCCGCCATGGGTGATGGTGCGGAAAGCAAGGTCGGTCTGGTCCGGCCCTACGCTCTTGTCCACGCCGATGCCGAGGAAGTCGTTGAAGCGCTGGCGCCCATTCTCATAGAACATATAGGCCGCCACCAAACCCGCGAGGCCGGCGCCGATCAGCGCGCCGATCGCCCGCATCGACACACCCGACAGCAGCAGCAACACGCCCCAGCAGGCGCAGAAGATCACCGTCTGGCCGAAATCGGGCTGGCGCATAAGGACCAGCGCGATCAGCGCCGTGGTCACGCCCGTCAACGGGATGACAGGCAGGGTCTGGTCCTTGCCGCGCAGCGACAATAGCCAGGCCAGCGTTACGACATAAGCGGGTTTCAGAAATTCCGACGGCTGGAAGCGAAAGCCGGGCAAGTCAATCCAGCGCTTTGCCCCGTTCACCGTACTGCCCAGCAGCGGCACTGCCAGCAGCATCACGAAGAAGAACACCGCCATGAAGGTTGCCAGCCGCCGCGCCTGCGGCCGGGGCAGCATGGAGATGACCAGCATGATCGGCAGGCCGATCAACACGAAAAAGAGCTGGCGATAGAAATAGACGAGCGGATTGACCGCGATCTGCGCGGTCGACCGATCAATCGCGGCCACCGGCGAGGCGGCAGCGACCGCCACCAGCCCGATCGCCATCAGCGCGACGATCAGCGACAGGAGGACGCGGTCGATCTCCCAGAACCAGATGGCGAGCGCGGTGCGTTCGCGCGGCACGGTGCGGGTGCGAAACCCCTTCACCAGGTCGCCAGCTCTAGACATGCGTGTCGTCCCTTCCCTGTTCATGCCCCGCCCCCCGATGCCGTCTAATCGAGCGCCGCGACGGCGGCGGCAAACGCCTCACCGCGCGCCTCGAAATCGCGAAACTGATCGAAACTGGCGCAGGCAGGCGACAGCAGCACCACGTCGCCGGGCTGCGCAATGCGCGCAGCGCGGCGGACGGCGGCGCTTAGCATCTCGCTATCGTCCACCGCCATAGAGCCGCGCAGCAGGTCGGCGAACATATGCCCCGCTTCGCCGATCGTATAGGCATGGGCGACATTGCCGAAATGGGGCGCACATTCGTCCAGATTGTCGGACTTGGCAACGCCGCCCAATATCCAGTGGATGCGGGGCTTGCCGTCCTTTGCGGGCCAGGCGGCGAGCGCGGGCGCGGTCGAGGCGGCGTTGGTCGCCTTGCTATCGTTGACGTAGAGGACACCGTTACGGGTCGCCACCGCCTGCATCCGGTGGGGGAGACTGGCGTAGGTTTTTAGAGCCTCGCTTATATCCACCTCTGCAATTCCAAGCGCTGAACAAGCCAAAATCGACGCTATAGCGTTCTCGGCGTTGTGCGGTCCCTTCAGCGCTGGCCAATCCTTTTGGGTGCTTAGATGATCGCGAGCAGTTGTCTGCCCGTTCTCATCGAAAGCACCCCAAAGTTCATAGGGATCGTCGACATCATCACTATAGTTGGTCCAGATTTGATAGTCATGCTGGTCTGCAAGCTGATGATATAACTTCTGACCAAACTCAGTATGCCAATTCAGCACACCGACATGAGGCGGCTTCATCATATCAAAAAGCCGCAGCTTCGACGCCACATAGCCCTCGAACCCATTATAGCGGTCGAGATGATCCGGCGTGATGTTGAGCAGCACCGCGACGTCGCAGTCCAGGCTGTAGGTCAGGTCGATCTGATAGCTGGACAGTTCCAGCACATAGACGCCCACCCCTTGCAGGTTCGGCTCCAACGGCGGCTGGCCCAGCACGGGCAGACCGATATTGCCGCCCATGGTCGTGGGATAGCCCGCCTGTTCGATGATATGATGAATGAGCGCGGTCGTAGTCGACTTGCCGTTGGTGCCGGTGATGCCGACGACCTTGTGCGGCGGCAGGGTCGGCCGGGCGAGCGCGAACAATTCGATGTCGCCGATGATCGGCACGCCAGCGATCTTCGCCCGCATCGTGATGGGATGCCGATTGAGCGGCACGCCCGGCGACACGACGATGCCGTCAAAGCCGGTCAGGTCGATCTCCATGGGATCGCCGATTTCCAAAATTCCGTTCGTTTCGAGCGAAGTCGAGAAACCCAGCTCCGCGCGATCGTCTCTCGACTTCGCTCGATACGAACGGCCAAGGGCTATCGCCGCCTCGCGCGCCGTTTCCTGACTATCCCAGGCCACGACCCGCGCGCCGCTGGCCAGCAGCGTTTCGACCGTGGCAAGCCCGGACCGCGCCAGCCCCAGCACGGCATAGGTCTTGCCCGCAAAGACGTCCGAAACGATCATCGCAGCTTCAACGTCGCAAGACCGGCGAGCGCCAGCACGAAGGCGATGATCCAGAAGCGGATCACCACGGTCGGTTCGGCCCAGCCCAATTGCTCGAAATGATGGTGGATCGGCGCCATCTTGAAGACGCGCTTGCCGGTGCGCTTGTAGAAGAACACCTGGATGATGACCGACAGCGCCTCCACGACGAACAGGCCGCCGATGATGCCCAGCACGATCTCATGATGCGCCGTCACCGCAATCACGCCGATCGTCCCGCCCAGCGCCAACGACCCCGTATCGCCCATGAACACGGCAGCAGGCGGCGCGTTGAACCACAGGAAGGCTAGCCCTGCGCCAATGATCGCACCGCACAGGATCGTCAGGTTGCCCGCGCCCGGCACATGCGGGATGCCCAGATATTCGGCAAAGTCCGCGCGCCCGACCAGATAGACGATCAGCATGAAGGCGAGGCTGGCGATGATCACCGGCATCGTCGCCAGCCCGTCCAGCCCGTCGGTCAGGTTCACCGCATTGCCGAACGCCACGATCACGAAGGCGGCAAAGCAGAAATAGAATGGCCCAAGCTCGATCGCCGGGCCATTGTAGAAGGGCACATAGAGCGCGGTATTGCCATGGCTGTTGACGATCATCCACGCCGCAACGCCCGCGATCAGGAACTCGAACGCCAGCCGCATCTTGCCAGACAGCCCTTTGTGGCTGGCCTTCGTCACCTTGTCATAATCGTCGAGGAAACCGATCGCGCCGAAACCCAGCGTCACGAACAGGCAGGCCCAGACATAGGTGGAGGACAGGTCCATCCACAGCAGCACCGATATGATCATGGACGTCAGGATCATCAGGCCGCCCATGGTCGGCGTGCCCCGCTTAGCCAGATGGGTTTGCGGGCCATCATCGCGAATGGGCTGCCCCTTACCCTGGCGCACGCGCAGCCAGCCGATGAATTTGGGACCGATCACCAGACCGATGATGAGAGCGGTGAAGATCGCCGCGCCCGCGCGAAAGGACAAATAGCGGATGAGGTTGAAAATACCCTCGAAATCCATGGTCTGGGCAAGCCAGTACAGCATCAGTCTTGTTCTCCGTCGGCAAGGGCCGCGACCAGCCGGGACAGGCCGATACCGTTCGATCCCTTGACCAGCAGCGCGTCGCCCGCGCGCAGTTCAGTTTGGATGAGGGGGATGGCGCTCGCCGTATCGGCGACATGCGCGAAGGGCAGCATGTCGTCCAGCGCATCGGCGAGTGGCTGCATTTCCGCGCCGACCAGGATGACGTAATCGATCCCATTGTCGCGCAGCACAGGCGCGATGTCGGCATGGAGTTCCGCGCTGCGACTGCCCAGTTCCCGCATCCCGCCCAGCACCGCCAGCCGCCGCTCGGCCGTCTCGCGCCCCAATTGCCGCAGCGTCGCCGCCATCGACAGCGGATTGGCATTATAGCTTTCATCGATCAGCAACGCCGTGCCGCCGCCAACCGAGACGGTCCGCCGCTCGCCCCGGCCCGGCAGGCCCGGCATCTCGGCCAGCGCCAGACCCGCCGCCGCCAGATCGCCGCCTACCGCATCGACCGCCGCCAGCACCGCCAGCGCATTGGACACCCAATGATCGCCCGGCGCGGCGACCGTGAAGCACAGTTCGGCGTCGGGGAGCTTGGCCGTGACCAGCGTGCCACCACCCGGCGCGGGCACCGTTTCGCGCGCATGGATGTCGGCCTGCGGGCTGGTGCCAAAGGTCAGGATGCGCGCGGCATGCCGCTCGGCCTTGTTATAGAGCAATGCCACATGCGGGCTGTCATAGGGGATGATCGCGGTGCCGCCCGGCTCCAACCCCTCGAAAATCTCCGCCTTGGCCTCGGCGATCGCTGCTTCGGTGCCGAAAAATTCGATATGGGCGGGCGCGATGGCGGTGACGATGGCGACATGGGGCCGCACCTGCCGAGTCAGCGCGGCCAGTTCGCCCGCATGGTTCATGCCCATTTCGAACACACCGAACGCCGCCGCGCGCGGCATCCGCGACAGGCTGAGCGGGACGCCGACATGGTTGTTATAGCTTTTGACCGAGCGGTGAACTTGCCCCGGATGCGCGCGGTCCAGCGCTTGAAACAGCGCTTCCTTGGTCCCGGTCTTGCCGACCGATCCAGTGACGCCGATCACCTTGCCACCCATGCGCTTGCGCGACGCGCGGCCCAGCGCTTCGAGCGCGGCGGCGCTGTCGGGCACCAATATATGGGGATGATCCACCGGCTCGCTGACGATCGCCCCGGCCGCGCCCTGGGCAAAAGCCTTGTCGAGGAACTTGTGCCCGTCGGTCGCCTCGCCCTTCATCGCGACGAACAGGTCGCCATCCGTCACTTCGCGGCTGTCGAACGCCACGCCCGAAACGGCAAACGGCGCCGACGCGGCGCCGCCCGTTGCCTGAGCGATATCTGCGGAGGTCCACAATGGCTCCGTCACGCGCCCTCCTCCCCGTTCGCTTCGAGCAGCTTCGAGCGAAGTCGAGAAGCGTCCGTCGAGAAGGCAGCGCATAGTTCTCGACAAGCTCGAACCGAACGGAGGACGGATGGCAGGCTCACTCCGCGCACTCCCGCGCTACGGTCACGTCGTCAAAGGGCAGCACCCGATCGCCGATGATCTGGCCCTGCTCATGCCCCTTGCCCGCCAGCAGCACGATATCGTCCTTACCCGCCTGCGCGATCGCGGCGGCAATGGCAGCGCGTCGCCCACCGATTTCCTCCGCCCCACGCGCGCCCGCCATCACGGCGGCACGGATCGCAGAAGGCTCTTCGGAACGCGGATTATCATCCGTCACGATCACATGGTCGGCCAGCTCCGCCGCCACCTGCCCCATCAATGGCCGCTTGCCCGCGTCCCGATCCCCGCCCGCGCCGAACAGCGCGATCAGCCGCCCCTTGGTATGGGGGCGCAGCGCCTCGATCGCGGCTTTCAGGCCGTCGGGTGTATGCGCATAATCGACATAGACCGGCGCACCCGTCTTGCTGATGACGGCCCGTTCCAGCCGCCCGCGCACGGGTTGCACCCGGCCCAGCAGTTCCAGCACCTTGGCGACGTCCCCGCCGGTCGCGATGACCAGCCCGGCTGCGGTCAGCGCATTGGCGGCCTGATACGCGCCGATCAGCGGCAGGTTGACGGTGTAGCGCTCGCCCTCGACCTCGATCTCCAGCAATTGCCCCAATTGCGTCGGCGTGCGCGAGACGAGGTGCAGCGCCTCCCCCTTCTCGCCGACCGACAGCAGTTTCAGCCCGCGCGTCGCGACCCGCGCGATCACCTTGTCCGACCAGGCGTCATCGGCCCAGACCACGGCCGCGCCATCCGCCGCGACGACTTCGTCGAACAGCCGCATCTTGGCGTCGAAATAGCGGTCCATGTCGCCATGATAGTCGAGATGGTCGCGCGACAGGTTGGTGAAGGCCCCCGCGACGACCGGCAATCCTTCGGTCCGATACTGGTCCAGCCCATGGCTCGACGCCTCGAACGCGGCATGGCTGACGCCCTCACGGCGCAGGCCCGACATGTTGGCCAGGAAAGTGACGATATCCGGCGTGGTGAGACCCGTCGAAACCTGATCGACCGATGTGGTGACGCCCAGCGTCCCGATGGAGGCGGCATGATGCCCCATCATCCGCCACAATTGCCGCGCCAGTTCCACGGTGGATGTCTTGCCGTTGGTGCCGGTCACCGCCACGGTCACATCGGGGAAAGGCGCGAAATAACGGGCGGCGAGTTGCGCGAACAGGCGGCGCGGATTGGCGTGCGCGATATGGATCGCACCCTCGACCACTGCTTGCGGCCGAGCAACCACGGCGATCGCGCCTGCCCTCACCGCATCGGCAATATAATCCTCGCCATTGACGCGCAGCCCCTGGAACGCGCCGAACACCGTACCGGGCGCAACCTTGCGATTGTCGATCGCGAAACCCGTGACATTCCGGTCGCAGTCGGCGTCTGGCGCGACTTCGGCCTCCAGACCGTCGAGTAAAGTTCCCAGCCGCGTCATGGTTTCTCCCCCTTGGGCTTCCACAGCAGCGGCATCAGGTCCGAAATATCCACGTCGCGCCGCTCGTCAGGCATCACGCCCAGCATCGGCCCCACCCGCTCCACCACGCGCTTGACCACGGGTGATGCGGTCCAGGCGGCGGTGCGCAAACCGAACGTCTCCGCATTGCCCTTCGGCTCGTCCATCATCGCCAGAACGACATAGCGTGGATTGTCCATCGGAAAGGCAGCAGCGAACGTCGTCACCAGCGAACTCTTGTTATAGCGACCTTCTTCGGGCTTTTCGGCGGAGCCCGTCTTGCCGCCCACCCGGAACCCCTTGGCGTCGGCGCTGCGACCTGTACCCTCCGCAACGATCATCCGCAACAGTTGGCGCATCCGCGCACTGGTCGCGGCGGAAAAGACGCGACGCCCCTGCGGCACATCATCCGCATCCAGCTTCTGCAACGTCGCAGGCCGCCAGAGACCACCATTGACGAGCGCGGCATAGGCGCTGGCGAGATGCAGCGGCGTCACCGCGATGCCATGGCCGTAGGACACCGTCATCGTCGTGATCCGACCCCAATTGGCCGGCCACAACGTTCCCGCGCGCTCCTTCAGTTCGATCGGCGCGCGCTGGTCGAAATGCAGGTTGCGAAACAGCTCCTGCAATGGTGCCGCGCCCAGTTCGTCGGCAATACGCGCGGTCGCGATATTGGAACTGTGCACCAACGTTTCAGGCACATTGATCCACCGCCCCATCGCATGGTCGTCCTTGATGCGGAACCCGCCGATAGGAATAGGCGCGGTCGCGTCATAGCGCTTGCTCATGGAGGTCACGACGCCCTTATCCATGGCAGCCGCGATCGACAGCGGCTTGAAGGTCGACCCCAGTTCGTAACGCGCCTGCACGATCTGGTTGCACAATGGCGACTGGCTGCAACTTTTGCCCTCATAATGTTGCAGCTTGTTGGGATCGAATACCGGGATGGACGCCATGGCGATCACTTCGCCGGTATTGACGTCCAGAATGATGCCGCCCGCGCCACGGGCGCGCTGCGCCACCATCTGCGCGTAAAGCTCGCTTTCCAGCGCGCCCTGCACCCGGCTGTCGATCGAGACGGCGAAGGGCTTGCCGCGCAGCGTCGCGTCGGTCAGCCGATCGTTGAAGGCGGACTCGACGCCCATGCCGCCCACGCCTTCGCTATTGGGCGCAAAGCCCAGCACATGCGCGCCCAGCGTGCGCTGCGGATAGAGCCGTTCCTTTTCGCGCGGAAATTCGATGCCGATTTCGCCCAGCGCATTCACCGCCGCCACCTGCTCAGGCAACGCGCGGCGGCGCAGATAGGCCCAGCCCTTGCCGGTCAGCTTCTTGTAGAAGACCGCCTGATCCTCATCAGGAAAGATGTCGTGCAGCTTGCGCGCCAGTTCGGCCGGTTCACCGATCAGCCGGGAAGGGCGCACTGCCACCGAATAGGCATCCATTGTCCGCGCCAGCGGGACGCCATTGCGATCGACAATGTCCGCGCGCGCGGGCAGGAATGGGGACAGCGCATCATCGCCCCGACCGCTCTGCGTGAAGATACCCACCCAGAAGAGTCGACCGATCACCACCATGGTGATGAGCATGAACAGGATCAGCAGCAGCATCAGCCGATAATGTGCAACAGCGGTCAGGCTGACACGCTGCCGCCCGACACGGGCATGGCCGGGCTGGACGATGATCGTGGCCATCAGCGTGCCTCCTTCCTGCGTTCGCGCGCTGCCTTGGCGCTCAAATCGCCCAACGTACTGTCATCCAGCAGCTTGGCGTCGAGCATCGCCATCCGTTCCGCCTTGCGCGCGACCGGATTGGGCTTCGACACATCGGCATCGACCTTGGCCTGCACCGCAGGCGTGCGTGGCAGCGTGGCCTTGGCCAGCTTCTCGACATTGTCGGCGGCATGGGCTTCGCGAATGACGGCGATGTCGCTGCGGATCTGGGTCGCGGCGGGACTGGCGGGCGCGGCTTGCGGCGCGGACGGCAGGTCGGCGGGGGTTTCGACCATCGCCACCATCACCGGCGGGGCAATATAATTGGGACCGTTAGGCTGCACGCCGTCCAGTTGCGCCAGCGCCCGCTCACCCGCCAGATATTGTCCGGCAGTCGGCGTCGCGTAGAGAAAGTCATGCTGGTTCCAGCTTTCCAATTGCCGCATCGAAGCGCGCGCGCTGAATTCCGTTTCGAGATAGCGAATTTCGCCCTGCGTCCGTGCTATCTGCGCCCGCACACGCATCAGTTCGTTGCGCTCGGTCGCAACCTTGAGCGACACCATATAGGCCCCCAGCGCGCCCAGCGCGACCAGGATCACCCAGATCAGGCTCTGCAACCTCTTGACGGCGATCATGGACGGGCACTCCGGGCGGACGGGACAACAGGGGATTGGGCAACGGGGGCAGCGGTGCGGACGGCGCTGCGCAATGTGGCCGATCGGGCGCGGGGGTTGCGCGCCAGTTCCGCTTCACCGGCCCGCACCGCCTTGGCCGGCTTGGCGAAGGTCGGCGCGGCGCTCGCCTGCTTTTCGGGCATATGGCGCGATCCGCCCCCCTCGCCCCCGCTGCGATTGCGCAGGAATTGTTTGACGATCCGGTCTTCCAGGCTGTGGAAAGTGACGATCGCCAGGCGACCGCCCTCCTCCAGCAGCGCCTCGGCCGCTTCCAGCCCGCGCTCCAGCTCCTCCAATTCGCGATTCACATGAATGCGGATCGCCTGGAACGTGCGGGTCGCGGGGTCTTTCTTGTCATGCGGCTTGTGGCCCAGCGCGCGACGCACGACGCTGGCAAGCTGCGCCGTGCGCTCCAGCGGGCGCGCCATCACGATCGCGCGGGCGACCCGGCGCGACCGTGGCTCGTCGCCATAGCGATAGATGACGTCGGCAATCTCTTCTTCAGCCGCTTCGTTCAGGAAGTCGGCGGCGTTCATCCCCGCCTGGCTCATCGTCATGTCGAGCGGACCGTCGGACTGAAAGGAAAAGCCGCGATCGGCCCGGTCGAGCTGCATCGAGGATACGCCGATATCGAGCGTCAGGCCCGACACCGACTCGATGCCTTGCTCTGCCAGCAATTCGCGCATCCGCGAAAACTCGCCTGCGATCAGCAGGATGTCGTTCGCCTCTGCCACGGCCTCGCCTTCGCGGATCGCATCGGGGTCGCGATCGAAGGCGATGACGCGCGCGCCCTTGCCCGCCATGGCGCGCGAATAGCCGCCGGCGCCGAACGTGCCGTCGACATGGATTTCGCCCGGCACGATGGCCAGGGCGTCCAAAACCTCATCAAGCAGCACGGGGATATGCGGAACGGTCTCGCTCACTTGCCGCCCTCTGCCGCGCGCGCATCGAGCCAGCGCTTCGCCTTGTTGCGGATGACCGCCGGACGATCGGGGCTGGCGACCAGCGCCTTGGGGTCCCAGAGCTGGAAATAGAGGCCAACGCCCAGAAAGAAGACCGCATCTGTGATACCGACTTCTTCCTTGATATCGGGGTGCAGGAAGAAGCGGCCACCATCGTCGAAATTCACGTCCTCGATCATGCTCAGGCGGTTTTCGCGCTCCAGATCGCCGTTGAAGGGCCGGTTCGCCTCGCGCGCCAGCCGTTCCAGTTCGGCGACTTCGTCGAAGAGGAACTGCTTGTGCGACAGGCCAAAGCCGGTGGCGCAGCCATTGGCCATGTGGATCGACAGGCACAGCCGGTTCTCGCCGCCGCTGGCCTGCTTGACCTGCCTGCGCATCTCCAGAGGCAGCACGAACCGGCCTTTGCCGTCCGCGACGCTGATCGCGTTGCCTGAATAGAGAATTGCGTCCGACACGGCGACTAGCGGCCCCTTTTCCATGGGGCACAGATTTCCTGCCCACGGAACCGCGATCGCGAATCCCGATGCACAGGACTGATCAACGCCTGATGAACCCCAATGCCTGATTACCTATCAAGCATGGGCTGGGCTGCAAAGGGAATTTTCGGGATTTACCGGGAAAATCCGGTCAAAAATGGGATCAACCGCTTTTCGGCGCTTCTCCTTCGGGATATACCTTTTTTGTTCTCATGCTGCGGCCCGGCCCAGCCCGGCGCAACAGCAGCGCACCCAGAATCGCCCAGCCTATCCCAGCGAGAATCGCCCAACGCAGCGCCGCGACCACATCCGACCCCTCGCGCATCCAGCGCCGGTCGCCGGGGGTCGTCGCGCCCAGCCAATGGGTCACGCGCGCAGGCGTGTCCGCGCTCCAGAGGCGGGGGTCGAGCGGACGGGCTGGATCGGCGAGCCAAAGCCGGTCGTCGATCAGGTCCGCGTCGCCCAGCAGCACAACCTCACCCCGGCCGATCCGCTTGCGCTGAACCATGTTCGACCCGCTGGACATCTGCACGCCCGACAGGGTGAGCAGGGTGCCATCCGGCAGGAACCAGCGCCGTTCCCCGTCCTCGATACGGTCGAACGCAAAGCCCCAATGGTCCAGCAACGGCTCCAGCAGGCTGGTGGCGGGCGCACGGCGACGGTCGCCCATGGGCAGGTCGGACGGCCAGCGCAGCAGCGGATCGGCCAGCACCACCGCCCTGCCCCCGCTCCGCACCCAGCGATCGACCGCCACCAATGCTTCGGGCGGCATCGCGCGCGGCTGAGCGAGCAGCAGCAACCGCGCAGGCGACGAGTCCAATTGCCGTGCATCGTCGATCGGCTGGACGGTGAAACGGGTGCGCAGCACGGTGACGATCGCGGCGTCGGCCCGCCCCTGCTGATCCCAGAACAAAGGCAGGGCGGTAATGACCGCCAGGGCCGGACGAGCGGTGGCAGGTTGGATCGGTTGCGCCGGGCCACGCCACGCCAGCAAGGCGGCCAGAGCGAGCAAGGCAACACCCCCGGCCATGCGTTTAGCGTTAAGTGGAGAAACCGGCCGGACCAATGCACCACCAACAACCGCTGACAGCGCAACCACGACCAACCCTATCGCCGCCACCGGGTCAGGCCACCGTCCAGCCGCGATCCCGCAGAAGAGCAACGCCGACGCGACGCCGCCCATGGTCCAGGCCAACAACGGCCATCCCCGCCTTGCCAGCCACAGCCCCATAGGCGCCATCACCGCCAGCGCGGGCCAGGCCCAATCCCATGGGTCTGTCTGACCAGTCACAAAGGCGCGCTGCAGCCCGGCGAGCAAGATCGCCAGGCCCGGCAGCCACAGGATCAGGACTCGCTTAAGCGCCGCCATCATGGGCGGGATTGCCCTGACCCTGCGCATCAACGTCAGCGCGACGGCTGCGCGGGGTCGCGATCCATGGGCTTGCGCAAATTGGGGTCCGGCTCAAGGTCGGGGACGAGCGGTGCCTGCTCCGGCGCGGGCTGCACCCCCAATTCGGCAAGCGGGTCCCTCGGCGACACGGCCGCATTGCTCGTCATCGTCGGCACCACCGGCGGCGGCAGCGCCGCATCATCCACCCGTGCCTTCTCGATCACGATATTGGCTAGGCCCACCAGCAGCACAACGCCCGCCAGCCCGGTCAGGCCGATCTGGACGCGCTGCAACCCTTCCACGCGGCGGGGTGTCTCAGCCATGAACTTGCTCATTTTCTTGTCGCCGCGACCCGTGTCGGCGCATCACCCATTGTGCGCGAGCCAGGGGAAGACCGTCAACCCCTTCGCTTCGAGCCACTGGCGATTGTAGAGAGTCGAGAGATAGCGGAAGCCCGTGTCGCACAGGATGGTGACGATCCGCTTGCCCGGCCCCAATTGCCGCGCCAGCGCCACCGCGCCCGCGACATTGATGCCCGACGAGAGGCCGAGGCACAGCCCCTCTTCACTCAGCAGGCGGCGGACCCATTCCAGCCCCTCCTCGTCCGAGATGCGGAACTGCGTGTCGATCGGCGCGCCTTCCAGATTGGCGGTGATCCGCCCCTGCCCGATCCCTTCGGCGACCGACGACCCTTCGGCCTTCAATTCACCATGGGCATAATAGTTGAACAGCGCCGCGCCATGCGGATCGCTGAGCGCGATGGTGATGCCCTCATCCTTGGCCTTGAGGCCGAGGCCCACGCCCGCAATCGTCCCGCCGGTCCCCGCCGCGCAGGTGAAGCCGTCGATCCGCCCTTCCATCTGGGTCCAGATCTCTTCCGCCGTGCCGACGATATGGGCTTTGCGATTGGCGATATTGTCGAACTGGTTGGCCCAGATCGCGCCTTCCGTCTCTTCCGCCATGCGGCGCGAGGTGTGGACGAAATGGCCGGGGTTGGAATAGGGCGCGGCCGGCACGGTCACCAATTCGGCCCCCAACGCGCGCAGCGTGTCCATCTTCTCGCGGCTCTGGGTTTCGGGCATGACGATGATCGACTTATAGCCCTTGGCATTGGCGACCAGCGCCAGGCCGATGCCGGTATTGCCCGCCGTCCCCTCGACGATCGTGCCGCCCGGCTTCAACAGCCCGCGTTCCTCGGCATCATTGACGATGAACAAAGCAGCGCGATCCTTGACCGATGCGCCGGGGTTGGCGAACTCGCACTTGGCGAAGATGTCGCAGCCCGTTTCCTGGGAAGGGCCGGTGAGGCGCACCATCGGCGTGTTGCCAATCAGCGCGAGACTATTGTTCTGGAGCAGCATGGCATGACGCATAGCGGACGCAACGCGCCTTTGCCAAGCAAGGGAATGATGGCCGTGTGAAAGAGCCGATTGTTAACGCGGCCGCTGGTTAACGTCCCATCGCGGCACAGCGCAAAATCCGGCAGGCAATTTTTAGCTTTTTGGCTTATGGGGCAGCGCAGGCAGCCCTTGGCTGCGGCTATAAGGTCTTGAAATGCAGCGGCTCGAACGGTTCAGCGGATGGAAGGGACGCAGCGCGGTCATAGGACTTGCGCTGTTGGCGCTGGCCGCGCCTCGCTTCATCACCGCCGCACCGCTCGACATGCTCGATGGCGACCAGGACCGCGCGTCGGCCGATCCCGCCGAAGAATCGGCCGCGAATTTCCCCGGCTCGGCCTTTTTCTTCGCGCAGGGCGCGTTCGACCCCGTGCCAGGCGTCGAAACCGTACAGAGCCAGCATGTGCTGGGCCTCGATGCGGTCAAGGCCGCCCCCGCCACCATCTTTCGCGGCCTCACCCCGCTCGACAGCTATCGCGCGGTCAATTGCCTGACCTCGGCCATCTATTATGAAGCCGGAAACGAACCGGAAGACGGCCAGCGCGCCGTCGCGCAAGTGGTTCTCAACCGGGTGCGCAGCCAACTCTGGCCCGATACGGTCTGCGGCGTCGTCTATGAGGGGTCCGAGCGCACCGACTATCGTTGCCAGTTCACGTTTAGCTGTGACGGCGCGATGGCGCGGCTGCCTGCGGCTGCCTCTTGGAACCGCGCCCGCCGCGTCGCGCAGGAGGCGCTGAGCGGCACCGTCTATGCGCCGGTCGGCCTCGCCACCCATTATCACACGCTCGCCGTTCGCCCGGACTGGTCGTCCCGCCTGCATGCCGTGGCGGTCATCGGCGCGCATATCTTCTATCGTAACCCCGGCTTCAACGGCACGCCCGCCGCCTTCCGCGCGGTCTATCTGGGCCGGGAAACCCAGTCCGGCCCCGCGCGCCGCGTCTGGCCCGCCCGCCCGGTAGCCCCCGTCGAACTGCTCGCCCCCGTCTACAGCGTCCCTGCACCAGCAACCGCTGCGCCTGCGATCGGCTGGACACCGCCCGCGCCCAAGGCTGATGACAGCCTGCCGGAATCCACGATCCGCCCCGAATATCGCAATAGCGGCCGCCCGCTGATCTGACTTTCGACGATGGCCGGCAGGCTTTTTATTCTTAACGGCCGATTGACCATCAAAGTCTTTGAAAAGACGCGCGATAAAAAGTGCAAATTTTTGATGCCGGTCTGGAACCAGATTTCGGCCTTGTGGGTTCTATATTCAGGACAGCAAATCTTTTGCCCCCCGCTCTTGCTGTCCAATATTATGAGCCCGGAATGCTTCCCCCCCCGACGCATTCCGGGCTCAACCTTTTTACGGGCATACCCAGCATTTGAAATTGTTAAATTTTTCCGCACCGGAACGCTTTGTCGGGCGGCGGGTTCTGACCTGCGTCACCGGATGATAGAACCCATACGGTCGCAGAGTTTCTCAAGGAGACGATCTATGACGAAGAAGATTTTCGCAGCCCTGCTGCTCACCGGCTCGCTGATGGTCGCCGCCTGCAACACCGTCGAAGGCGCTGGCCGCGATGTCCAGAGCGCGGGAGAAGCGGTGGAACGTGCGGTCGATTGACCGCTACGATTTTCTGAATTGCCTCCCAGGCATCAATGAGGTCTGCCCCAAAATGGCAGGCCTCTTTTTTACGTGTCAGGCTGACACCTCTGCAGCGTCTTCGACCTCGCTCTTGCGTCGGTCGGTGAACCAGATCGCCATGATCGTGACCTCGTAGAGCAGCAAAAGCGGAATCGCGAGCATGAGTTGCGACACCACGTCGGGTGGCGTCAGCACGGCCGCGATAATGAAGGCCGCAACGATCATATAGCGGCGCAAGCCGATTAGTTGCGCCCGACTTACGAAGCCCGCCCGGTTCAGCAGCATCAGCAGCACCGGCATCAGAAAGCTGATGCCGAACGCCAGGATGAATTGCATCACCAGCCCCAGATAGGCATCCGCGCTGGGCAGCGCCTCGACCTGCAAGCCGCTGCTATTGCCCTGAAACTCCAGGAAGAAGTGGAACGCCGTCGGCATCACCACGAAATAGGCAAGGCTCGCGCCCATCCCGAACAGAAAGGGCGTCGCGAGAATGAAGGGCAGCAGGGCCTTCTTTTCCTTGGCATATAGTCCCGGTGCAACGAACGCCCAAAGCTGGTTGGCGATGATCGGAAAGGAGAGGCAGAAGGCCCCGAAGAAGGCGATCTTCACCTGCACGAAAAAGGCTTCGTAGAGTTTGGTATAGACCAGCTTGCCGCCACCATCGCCAAAGGCTTCCTTGAGCGGATGAACCAGGATCGCGAAAAGCTGTTCGGAAAAATAGAAACACAGCGCTCCGGTCAGGGCCAGCGCATAGACGCATTTAAGCAGGCGGCCACGAAGCTCGATTAAATGGTCGAGCAGGGGTGCCTTGCTCTCGTCAATATCGCCGATCATGCCGCCGCATCTCCCTTGGAAACGGCGGACGCCCCAGCGACATAGGGCGGCCCATCAACGGCGGCGACAGGCGCAGTCTCGGCTTTGACAGTCGGCGTCTCGACCAACGCATCGGCAGATGGCGCGACATAGGGCGGCTTTTCTTCGCCAGCATCAGGCGCGTCCAGCGCTTCCATTGCGGGCGCTGCGGTCTCCGGCGGATGTTCGGCCATGATCCGCTTATTCTGGTCGGCCCATTTCTTTTCCAGTTCTTCCAGCTCGACTTCACGCACCATCGCGTCGAGGCCGGTACGGAAATGCCGGGCCATGCCCTGCGCCTTGCCGATGATCTGCCCCACCTTGTAGAGCGCGCGCGGCAAGTCCTTTGGCCCGATCACGATCACCGCAATGATCACGATCACCAGAAACTCGGTGGAATCGATGCCAAACATAGGACTGGTCTACCAGATTGTACGAATCAGACCTTGGTCTTGTCTTCCGTGGTCACGGTCGCATCCTGTTCAGGCACGCGATGCCCCTCGATACGGCTGGCAGGCTTGGTGGGCGTGGCGTCATCATCGTCGGCCATGCCCTTCTTGAAGCTCTTGATACCCTTAGCGACGTCACCCATCAGGCCGGAAATCCGGCCGCCACCGAACAGCAGCATGACGACCAGGAGCACAATGACCCAGTGCATCAGCGAGAAGGAACCCATTTTCAATACTCCAGTAAGCAGACCTATCTAGGCCACATCGTCGTCAGTTTCCAGAACGGATTGGCCACCCAGACCCTCCAGCGCCAAATCGACCGGATCGAGCAGGCCGGCGGCCCGCAAATCCTCAACCCCCGGCAAATCGCGACGGCTGCCAAGCCCGAAATGGGTGAGAAAATCCATCGTCGTCGCATAGATGAGCGGTCGGCCCGGCACTTCGCGCCGCCCTGCGGGCCGCACCCAGCCCGCTTCCATTAGCACGTCCAGCGTCCCCTTGGCCACCTGCACGCCCCGGATCGCCTCGATCTCGGCGCGGCTGACCGGCTCATGATAGGCGATGATCGCCAGCGTCTCCATCGCCGCGCGCGACAATTTGCGCGGCTCGTCCTTTTCGCGGCGCAGGATATGCGCCAGGTCCGGCGCGGTCTGGAAATGCCAGCGCCCGCCCCGCTCGACCAGATTGACGCCGCGCCCGGCATAATCGTCCGCCAATCCCGCCAGCGCCGCCGTCAGGTCGCCCTCGCCGACATGCAACTTAAGCTCCGCAGGCGTCATCGGCGCTTCCGCCACGAATAAAGCCGCCTCCACCGCGCGCCGGAAATCGTCGGGTTCCCCATTCCTGCTCATGGTCATGCTCCGGCTCCAGGGGTCGCCGCGCGCAGATAGAGCGGCTGGAAAATCCCGTCCTGCTGCAATTCCACCCGCCCCTGCCGCGCCAGTTCCAGCGCCGCGACGAAACTGCTCGCCAGCGCCGACTTGGCCTTTGGTCCGTCCAGATCTTCGGGCAGGAACGACTCCAGCCTGGTCCAGTCGATCGCCATACCGACCAGCGCGCCGACACGCTGGATTGCTTCGTCCAGCGTCATCACCGGCCGCCGCGCAATGGTGTGAACCACCGGCCGTGTGCGCGCGCGGATCTGGCCATAGGTCTGGATGAGGTCATAGAGGCTGGCGCGCCATTGCGTCTTGCGGACCAGCCGCAACCCTTCGGGCTTGCGCCGCAGGAACACATCGCGCCCGATCCGGTCCCGCGCCATCAACCGCGCGGCGGCATCGCGCATCGCGTTCAGGCGTTGCAACCGCAATTGCAGGCGCAGCGCCATCTCCTCAGGACTGGGATCGGGCTGTTCCTGCCGGGGCAGCAGCAGCGAGGATTTCAGATAAGCGAGCCACGCCGCCATCACCAGATAATCGGCCGCCAATTCCAGCTTCAATTGCCGCGCGCCATCAATGAAGGCGAGATATTGTTCGGTCAGTGCCAGGATCGAAATTTCGCGCAGATCGACCTTCTGCCCGCGCGCCAGCGTCAGCAACAGGTCGAGCGGCCCTTCCCAATGGTCGAAGCTGACGGTCAATATGTCCGGGCCGGGGATGACCGGCGACGCGAACATATCCTCGCTCACTCCACCGTCACCGACTTGGCGAGGTTGCGCGGCTGATCGACATCGGTGCCCTTGGCCACCGCGACATGATAGGCCAGCAACTGCACCGGCACCGCATAGACGAGCGGCGCGATCAGCGGATGCACTTTAGGCATTTCGATTGTCGCCATGCAGCCTTCACCGGCCAAGGCAATCCCTTCCGCATCGGAAATCAGCACCACCTTGCCGCCGCGCGCCTGCACTTCCTGCATGTTGCTGACGGTCTTCTCGAACAATGGCCCACTCGGCGCGATGACGATCACCGGCACCAGTTCGTCGATCAGCGCGATCGGCCCATGTTTCATCTCGCCAGCGGCATAGCCCTCGGCATGGATATAACTGATTTCCTTGAGCTTGAGCGCCCCCTCCAGCGCCATCGGATAATCCGGCCCGCGGCCCAGATACAGCACATCGCGCGCCGGCGCGATCAGATGCGCCATCGCTTCGATCTGCCCGTCGCGGCTCAGCGCTTCATTGAGCGCAGCAGGCGCTTCGGACAGGTGCCAGACGATCTCGGCCTCTTCCTCCGGCGTCAGCTTGCCCTTCGCCCGCGCCAGATTGGCCGCCAGCGCCGCCAGCACGGCCAACTGGCAGGTGAACGCCTTGGTCGAGGCGACGCCGATCTCCGGCCCGGCATGGGTGGGCAGCAACAGGTCGGCCTCGCGCGCCATCGAACTGGTGGGCACATTGACCACCACCGCGATGATCTGCCCCTCCGCCCTGGCATGGCGCAAAGCCGCCAGCGTGTCCGCCGTCTCGCCCGACTGGCTGATGAACAGCGCCAGCCCGCCCGGCTCCAGCACCGGATCGCGATAGCGGAACTCGCTCGCCACATCGATATCGACGGCGACACGCGCGAATTTCTCGAACCAATATTTGGCGACCAGCCCGGCATAGTAGCTGGTGCCACACGCGACGATGGTGATGCGCTTCACCTGACCCAGGTCGAAATCCATGTCGGGCATGGCGACCTCATTCTCCATCCGGCGCAGATAAGCGCGCAGCGTCTGGGCGACGACCACCGGCTGCTCGAAAATCTCCTTCTGCATGAAGTGGCGATGATTGCCCTTGTCGATCATCGCCCCCGACACGCCGGACAGCGTCACCGGCCGTTCGACCGGCTGATTATCCTTGTCGAAAATCTCCGCGCCATCCTTGGTGATGACGACCCAGTCGCCCTCTTCCAGATAGGCGATCCGCTGCGTCAACGGCGCCAGCGCCAGCGCGTCCGACCCCAGATAGGTCTCGCCATCGCCATAGCCCACGACAAGCGGCGACCCCAGCCGCGCGCCGATCAGCATGTCGGGATGACTGCGGAACAATATCGCCAGCGCGAACGCACCATGCAGGCGCGGCAAGACCTGCGCGACGGCATCTCGCGGCGAAACGCCCTGCTCCACCAATTCGCTCACCAGATGCGCGACCACTTCGGTATCGGTCTGGCTGTCGAAGATGCGCCCGCGCGCCATGAGTTCGGCACGCAGCGGCTTGAAATTCTCGATAATGCCATTGTGGACCAGCGCCACTTCGCGCGTCGCATGGGGATGCGCGTTGCTCGTCGTCGGCGCGCCGTGGGTTGCCCAACGGGTATGGGCGATGCCGGTGGTGCCGGGCAGCGGCTCATCGCGCAATTCAGTCACCAGATTGGCGAGTTTCCCCTCCGCCCGCCGCCGCTCGATCGCGCCATCATAAACCGTGGCGACGCCCGCGCTGTCATAGCCGCGATATTCCAGCCGCTTCAATCCATCGACCAGCCGCTCCGCCACGTCGTCCCTGCCGATGATACCGATAATGCCGCACATGTGCCGGGAAGCCTTTCAGAGTGTATAGGGAACGCGGATACCTGGCATCTCTGCCGGGAAATCCTTTGTATTTCGTGTCACCAGCACGCGACCGCGCAACTGGGCCGTGGCCAGGATGATGGCGTCGGGCGACTTTAGCCTCGCGCGTTCACGGCGCAGCGCAGCCGCCCGATGCGATATCTCGTCATCGATTTCGTCCAGGCCGAACTGTGCCAAAAACATCAGCACCTCACGCACGGCCGTTTCATTCCCTTTGGACAATATCTCGATCCACGCCATGCGGCTGAGCCACATCCGCGCACCGCTATCAGCTATGCGGGAAAGTTCGCGATGCGCGGGTTCGTGATTCAAAAGGGCGTCGATAACGATGTTGGCGTCCAAGCTGTAACCGCTCATGCGCTGTTCTTCTGGTGCGTCTCGGCCGCCTTTTTGGTCAACGCCAGATAATGCGCCCGCTCCTTATCATCTTCTTCCGTGAAATATTCGGGAGATGCGGCGCGGACTTCGTCATAATCATCGTCCCAGGGCCGGGTCCATTCCGCCCGCCGCGCACGTTCATATTCGTGGGGATCGATCGACACGCCATTCCGCGCCCACGCGCCAAAGCCCTGCTGCAGCCAATCTTTCGACGTTTGCGGACGATAGGCCGAAACCGCCTCCCGCAGCACGGCCGCGCGCGACTTGCCCTGCTCGCGCGCGAGTTGATCGAGCCATTTGACGTCTTCGTCGGGAATGTCAGCCAGGAAACGCATGATGATAGATTGATATCATATCATGATATCATGTCAACAGGCGTCTCACTGTGGCCGGACAGTGATCAGCCAGATATCCGGCGGTGCCAGCATCCGAATCGGCAATCCGCTGGTGCCAACCCCGCCCGCCACGATCATCGTCCTCGCCCCATCGCGATACAGGCCGCAAGCATAGCGGGTGCCATATTTCGACGGCACATAGACGATGCCCGCAAAGGGCAGCGCTACCTGCCCGCAATGGGTATGCCCCACCAGTGTCAGCGACGGCGCATCGGGCAAAGCCGGAAACACATCCGGCCCGTGCGACAGGATCAGCGGCGCACCGCCCACCCGCGCCATCGCCGCCAGCGTCGCGGGCAGGTCGATCCTGCGCGTATAAACATCCTGCAACCCGCCGATCACCAGCGGCCCCCGCCGCACCGCGTCATCCTGCAACAGGGTGATGCCCATGCGCGCAAAGGCCGCCTGCCAGTCCGCGCCGCTCAGCGCGCGCTGGTTCTTCTCGCTGCGGCTGTCATGATTGCCCAGCACCGCGACGACACCCAGCGGCGCGCGCAGCCCCGCAAAAGGCGCGATGCTCGCCCGCGCATCATAGGTCGCGCCACCCTTGGCATCACCGATATAATCGCCGCCCAGCAGGATGAGGTCGGGCTTGAGCGCATTGATCTGCGCCACGATCCGCGCCATCCGCGCCGGGCTATTGTCCGGCCCCGACAGATGCGTATCGGTCAGCAGGGCGACCGTGACCGGGACACGTGGTGCATCGGCGGGAAAGGGCAACACCACCTCCGCACGCCGCACCACCGGCATGGCGCGCGCATTGAGGATGAGCCAGCCCGCAAAGGCCAAAGTCGCGATGAGCAATCCTGCCAACACCGTCAGCCAGGGATGCGGCCGGACCAGCCTCATTCCTTGGGCACTGCCTTCTTCGCCACCATCCGCTCACGAAAAGCCGCCGCCCAACCCGGCTTGCTCACCTGCGCGGGCCGCACCAGGCACAACGCATCATCGCCCACCGGCTGCGTCACCACGCTGCCGGCTGCGACGATCGCGCCGTCACCGATCCTGACCGGCGCGACCAGCGCGCTGTTCGATCCGATGAACGCCCCCGCACCGATTTCCGTGCGATATTTGAAGAAGCCGTCATAATTGCAGGTGATCGTCCCCGCGCCGATATTGGCGCCCGCGCCCACGCCCGCATCGCCGATATAGGACAGATGATTGACCTTCGCCCCCTCGCCCAGCCGCGCCTTCTTGATCTCGACGAAATTGCCGACCTTGGCCCTGACCCCGATCTCCGCACCAGGCCGCAGCCGCGCATAGGGACCGATCGTCGCGCCGCGCTCGATGCGCGCACCCTCCAGATGGGAAAAGGCGTGGATCACGACATCGTCGGCCACCGTCACGCCCGGCCCGAACACGACGTTCGGCTCCACCACCACGTCGCGGCCCAGCACCGTGTCATGGGCGAAAAACACCGTCTCCGGCGCCACCAATGTCACGCCCTCGCGCATCGCCTCGATCCGGCGACGCGCCTGCCACATCGCTTCCACGCCCGCCAGTTCGACCCGGCTGTTGACCCCCGCCACTTCCCAGGCTTCCGTCTCGATGACGGCGCTTTGCGCGCCCGGCAGCATGATGATGTCGGGCAGATAATATTCGCCAGCGGCATTGTCGTTGCCGATCTGGTCGAGCAGCACGAACAGGTCGGTCGACCGCACCGCCATCAGCCCGCTATTGCACAACGTCACCGCGCGCTCGGCTTCGCTCGCATCCTTATACTCCACCATCTTGCCGATCATGCCCTGCCCATCGGCGATGATCCGGCCATAGGCGGCGGCATCATCGGGGCGGAAGCCCAGCACCACTGCGCGCGGATCGTCGCCCCGGTTCAGCCGGTCGAGCATCGCCCGCATCGTCGTCGCACTGACCAAAGGCACATCGCCGTACAGGATCAGCACATCGCCCGCGAATCCGGCCAGCGCGTCATGCGCTTGGGCGACCGCATGACCAGTGCCCAACTGCCTGTCCTGCACCGCGATCACCGCGCCGGTGCCCGCCACCGCCGCCTCGACCTGCTCCCGACCCGCACCGACCACCACCACCTGCCGCTCCGGCTCCAGCGCGGCGACGCTGGCCAGCAGGTGCAGCAGCATCGGCCGCCCCGCGACCGGGTGCAAAACCTTGTGCAGCGCAGATTTCATGCGCGTGCCTTGGCCTGCGGCAAGGATGATGACGGCGAGAGGACGGGCGGCAGTCACGATGGCTTTGTCCCTGATAAAAAGATTGATGCCCAAGGCTCTGCCATGTTTGGCTTGCCTTTGCCACCGCCCACGCGGCATGGCGCGGCCATGGCCCATATTCCTTTCGATATCGTCGGCTTCGACCTTGACGGCACCTTGATCGACACCAGCGGCGATCTCGCCGCGGCGGTCAACCATGCCATCGGCACGGTCGGCCTTGTCCCCTTCCCCGTCGCGGCCATCCGCCCCTTCGTCGGTCAGGGGGCCAGGGTCATGCTGGACCGCGCGCTGGCGGCGTCGGACGCGCAGGACGATGCCTTGCTGGCGCAACTGCTCCCGGTGCTGCTCGACTATTACCAACAGAATCTCGCTCTGCATTCCATCCCCTATCCCGGCCTGCTCGACGCGATGGATGCGCTGGCGGCGGCGGGCGTCACGCTCGCCATCTGCACCAACAAGGCGGAGCGTTTCGCCCTGCCGTTGATGGATCAGCTCGGCCTGTCGCACCGTTTCGCCAGCATCATCGGCGGCGATACGGTCGGCGTCGGCAAGCCCGACCCCGCGCCGATCCACGCCATGATCGAGCGCGCAGGCGGCGGCCGCACCATCTTCATCGGCGACACGATCAACGACATAGCGGGCGCGCGCAATGCAGGCATCGCCAGCGTCGCGGTCAGCTTCGGCTTCCTCGACGGCCCGGTCGAGGATTTGCAGGCCGATGCCATCATCCATCATTTCGACGAATTGCTGCCCCTGCTGCAAGGCTGGCCGCAATGACCCTGCGGCTGGAGCGCGAAGGCCCGGTCGCCCGGCTGCTGATCGACCGCCCGGCCCGGCGCAACGCCATGACGCAGGCGATGTGGGAAACACTGCCGGCCCTCGTTCACTACGCCATGGCCGATGACACCATCCGCGTGTTGATCCTCGCGTCGGCCACGCCCGGCCTCTTTTGCGCCGGGGCGGATATCGACGAATTTGCGGCCTGTTCCGGCGATCCCGACTGGCGCATGGCGAACCAGACAGCGATCCGTAATACCCAATATGCGCTCGCCCATGCCGACAAGCCGGTGATCGCCGCGATCGACGGCGATTGCGTCGGCGGTGGCTGCGGCCTCGCCATCGCCTGCGACCTGCGGATCGCCTCGCCCGCCGCGCGGCTCGGCATCACGCCCGCCAAGCTCGGCATCGTCTATTCGCTGTTCGACACCAAATTGCTGGTCGATCTTGTCGGCCCGGCCCGCGCCAAGCGCATCCTCTTCACCGGCGCGCTGCACGACGCGGACACCGCGCTCGCCATCGGCCTCATAGACCAGATCGCCGCCGATCCGCTGGCGGAAGCGGACGCCCTTGCCCGCACCATCGCCGCCAATGCCCAGCATAGCGTCCGATCCTCCAAGGCGATCATCCGCCGCATTCTGGATGGCCAGGCCGATGATGACGACAGGACATTGGCGCTGTTCCGCGACGCCTTCACCCTGCCCGACTTCGCCGAAGGGGTGGCGGCCTTCCGCGCCAAGCGGAAACCCGATTTCGGCGGCTGAGGCCTCAGGGCTGCACAGCCTCGAAATAGGAGGCCACCCAATCGCGTAGCGCTTCATCGGACGCGACCGCCGCGCTCAAATCCGGCTGCCCCGGCCAGCCCGCATCCCGCACCGTCAGCCCGCCGCCGCTGCGCTCGCCCTCATAGCGCGGCAGGACATGGAAATGGACATGCGGATCGACCATCATCAGCATCAGATAGTTGATCTTCTGATAGCCGACCGCCGCCCGCAACGCCGCTTCGATCGCCCCGGTGACGATCTTGAGTTCGGCATGGGCTTCGGCGGGCAAATCCCCGAACGCGGTCGCGTCGCTCTTCGCCGCCAGGACCAGCGACCCCAGCGTCGGCTGCGCCGGGCGCAGCAGCACCACCCAATGCGCAAACTCCGCGATCAGGCTGGCGGGCCAGCCGAACTTCAATATCGTCTCGTTCATGCCGCCGCCTCATCCATCCAACTGACGATCGGTCGTCCCGACCGCTTAACGCCATAGGCCTGCGCCAGCCGCACCGCATGCACGACCAGCGAAATCACCGTCCACCAGGCCAGCGCCACCAACCCGATATCGGGTCGCCCCAACAGCAGCGCCACGAACAGGATCACCATGTTCGGGTTGCGCCGCGCCGTTACCAGCCGAAACTGGCTGTCGAACCGCCGCCAGACATGGATATCCATGCCGAAATCCTTGAGGAACGCCCCCTCGATCAGCCGTTGCAGCACATAGCCGACGACCACCGCCGCCATAACCAGGATAAACGCCTGCCCCGTCAGCGACAGGCCCCAGGCGGCCAACCCCGTCCCCCAGAAATACCACCAGAAGGGCGGATGAACCAGATCGACGCCATGGTCGATCACATTGCCCCATTTGGACGAGGTGATGGTGCAACGCGCCAGCTTTCCGTCCACCGTATCCAGCACCATGAAGATGAAGCCGCACAGGAATCCGGTCCAGTACATCCCTTCGGCAAACAGGAAGGTCGCGATGAGGCACAGCGTCACCCCGATCACCGACACCATATTGGGCGTCATCTTGAGCTGCGCCGCGATCCGCGTCAGCACCAACGCCAATTCGGGCCACAGATATTTGGTCAGCACGTCCGTCACGCCCTTATAGGCGCCGAAATAGCTGTGCCGCTCGATCGCGCGCCGGGTCGCGGGAGTCAGTTCGCGCACCATCGGCTGCTCCAGCTTGCGCAACTGCCGGTTATAGAGTTTGCGCCCATCGGACAGGTCGATCACGGTCGCCTGCATCGGATCATGTCCCTGCGGCACCTGCCCCACGACCGGCACGCCGCCCCAGGCAAAGACCGTCCCCGGCGTCTCCAGCACCAACCGCAACAGCAGCGGATCGAACGCATAGGTCAGGTTAAAGACCAGTTCATGCCCCGGTGCCAGCGCGCTGCCATTCTTCGCCGCGCTTTCCGCCATCCGGCGGTTCCGTTCGGCATTGGTCATGCCCCAGATCGGCGTGGCATTGCGCCCCAGCATGCGAATGGGGCCAAGGGCAGTGGTCATTGTCTCAGTCATGCAGGCGCTTTCGCGAAGGTCATTATGATGTCGGCCTGCCGCCGCGACGCGGGAATCGGCGACAGATCGATGGATTGCTCCATGGCCGCTTCCTGCGCAGCAACGAAGCCGGGTTGCAAGTCGTTCGCACGACCAAGTGCTGCTGAAAGCGCGTCAGGCGTCTCGATCACCTGTCCCAGCCGCCAATGCGCAAAGGCGTCACTACTGGCGTCACGCCGGTCGAGATTGAGGAAGATGCAAGGCCGCGGTTGGATCAGAAATTCATACACCTGGCTCGATACATCGCCCAGATAGACGTCGGCGCTCATCGTATAGCTCATGTCGATCGCATGGCGGCTGCCCATGTCGACGCGGATATGCGGCGCGGCGCTGACGATCGGTGCCACCCCCTGCGCCAGCTTGGTGTGCGGCGCGATGATGACATTCCAGCCCTTGAGCGACTCCAGCGCCGCCAGCATCGCCGGGCCATGCCGCACCCAGGAGGACAGATCGGGGTCGAAATGCGGATTATAGAGCAGTACCGGCTTGTCGTCGGCGAAGAATCGCTGCCGCGCCGCCTTCAGCTCGAACTTGGCATAGCCGCCGACCGCGACCTTATCCGCCGTGCACAGCCCCCGTTCGATCATCCGGCGACGATCTTTTTCGCCCGCTACCAGCGTCAGGTCGAAATCGGCATGGCGCTTCTTATAGCCCCCCTCTCGGTCGCCCGCGCCATGTTTGATCAGCACCAGTCGCGACGCGAATCCCGGCACCCGCCGCAACCAGGCGGTGGAAATCTCGGTCGTCACCAACAGCGGAAAGGCCGCGATCGTCCGGTAATTGCCAAGCAATATGCATATCCGCGAAGGCTGGCGGAACAGCGAGTCGGGCTGCCCCGAAAAGCGCCGCAGCCGTACCGGCCGTAACCGCTGCTCTGTGTCGTACCCCGCCACCAGATCCAGTATCGCGTCCGATGGCGACAACACATGCACCCGCACCCCCGGACGCCGCGCCAGTTCCAGCGCAGCGGGCAACCAATGATAAAGCTGCTGCGCTTCGGCAATGGCGAGAAAGGCGATGTCCATGCGCGAAAGCCACTCCAGACGGGCTGGAGGCCTAGCGGCGATATAGGGGCTTTTGCAAGGGCGCGCGTCGCATTCCCTTTTGTAGGTGCTGGACCTTTGCCCATATTTTGGTATGCGGGCCGCAACCGAACGACACTCTGAAAGAGGCTCGACGAGCGATGGCCGAATTTGCGTTGCCCAAGAACAGCAAGATCAGCGGTAAGGGTGTGACCCACCCCGCCCCCGCAGGCGCAACCAATGTGCGCAGCTTCAAAGTCTATCGCTATGATCCCGACTCCGGGCAAAACCCGCGTTACGACACGTTCGAGGTTGATCTCGACCAGTGCGGGCCGATGGTTCTGGACGCGCTCATCAAGATCAAGAATGAATATGATACCACGCTGACCTTCCGCCGCTCCTGCCGCGAAGGCATTTGCGGCTCCTGTTCGATGAACATGAACGGCAAGAACGGCCTGGCCTGCACCACCGCGATCGACGAATGTTCGGGCAAGGACGTAAAGATCACGCCGCTGCCGCATATGGACGTGATCAAGGATCTGGTGCCCGATTTCACGCATTTCTACGCCCAGTACAACTCGATCCAGCCCTGGCTCAAGACCGTGTCGCCGCCGCCATCGGGCAAGGAGCGACTCCAGTCGCCCGCCGACCGCGAAAAGCTGGACGGCCTCTATGAGTGCATTCTGTGCGCCTGCTGCTCGACCAGTTGCCCCTCCTATTGGTGGAACAGCGACAAGTTCTTGGGTCCAGCCATCCTGCTCCAGGCCTATCGCTGGCTGGCCGACAGCCGCGACGAATATACGGGTGACCGCCTCGACGAGTTGGAAGATCCCTTCCGCCTCTATCGCTGCCACACCATCATGAACTGCGCCAATGTCTGCCCCAAGGGTCTGTCGCCGGCCAAGGCGATCGCCGAGACCAAGAAGATGATGGTCGAACGGCAGCTTTGATCTTGAACAGTGATGGTGTCGCCGGGGGTCAGCCACTGACGGACGGGCAATGGGCGGGCTGGATCGCATGGTCCGACCCGCACCCCGATACGTTTTTGCAGGCGATCGGCCGTGGCTATATGCGCGAACTCTCGCCCGGCCGGGCGGAAGTCGCGCTGGAAACCCGGTCCAGCCATCGCAACCGGCTCGACACGCTCCATGGCGGCTTCCTCGCCGCCTTTGCCGACCATGCTTATTTCGGTGCGCTCTGGGCGATGGGGCATAAGGACCAGATCCATGGCGTGACCATCGACCTGTCGATGCAATATCTGGGCGCCGGGCGCGTCGGCCCGCTGCTGCTGGCACAGGTCGATCTGTTGCGCGAAACCGGCCGCCTGCTGTTCCTGCGGATGTTGATGACACAGGATGGCGAACCCGTCGCCGCCTCCACCGCCACGATCCGTAAGGCGCCGCCCGCAAAATGACTGGTGTCCTCGCTCGCTACGAAGCGTTGATCGCTGCCGGAGAATTACGCGCCGATCCCGACCAGCGCGCCGCCGCCGTGCGGCTAGATGCGCTGCAACAACAGTTGGAAGCCGCCCCCGAACGCGGCTCGACGCTGTGGCGGCTGTTGCGCAAGGCCCCCGAACCGCCGCGCGGCCTCTATATGTGGGGCGGTGTCGGGCGCGGCAAATCCATGTTGATGGACCTGTTCTTCGACACGGTGAAAATCCAGCGTAAGGCCCGCGCCCATTTCCACGAGTTCATGCTCGACGTCCACGCCCGCCTGGCCGAGGCGCGCAAATCGGAAAAGGGCGATCCTATCCCGCCGGTCGTGGACGCGCTGGCGGAGAATGCACGGCTGATCTGTTTCGACGAAATGGTCGTCAACAATATGGCCGACGCCGCGATCATGTCTCGCCTGTTCACGGGGTTGCTGGAAAAGCGGGTGACGATCGTCACCACCTCCAACCGCGAACCCGACGAACTCTACAAGAACGGCCTCAATCGGCAGCTTTTCCTGCCCTTCATCGACCTGATCAAGGATCGGCTCGATGTGCAGACACTCAATGGCCCGACCGACTATCGCCGCGACCGGCTGGGCGATGCGACGCTATGGCACTGCCCCAATGGCGACGAAGCCACCGCCGCGCTCAGCACCGCCTTCTTCCGCCTGACCGACTATCCGCCGTCCGACCGCGCCCATGTCCCTTCCGAAGATATCCCGGTGCAGGGCGGCCGCACGCTGCATGTGCCCAAAAGCCTCAAGGGCGTCGCCGTCTTCTCGTTCAAGCGCCTGTGCGCCGAAGCCCGCGGCGCACCCGACTATCTGGCGATCGCGCGCAAATATCATACGGTTATCATCGTCGGCATCCCGGTGCTGGGGCCTGAAAACCGCAACGAAGCCGCCCGCTTCGTCACGCTGATCGACTCGCTCTACGAATATAAGGTCAAATTGCTGGCCTCGGCCGATGCGGAACCGGCCCAGCTCTATCCGCAGGGCGATGGCGCGTTCGAATTTGAACGCACCGTCTCGCGCCTCATGGAAATGCAATCCGACGATTATCTCGCGCTCGGCCACGGCCCCAAATAGGTCGCGTTGCGGCACGTTATAGCGCGCAGCGCCGTCATCACGGCGCAATCTTCTTGTCCATATCCTGCGAAAAATAGACCGGATGCCTTCCGTCGGGAAGGCATCCGGCAGGGTAGCGCTGCAGGGAAGGCTCACCGACCAGGGTAGGAGCCGGGAGCGACAGCGTGTGAATCGCTTTTAATGCAACTGCGAATGAATTGCAAAGATAAATCCGACTTCCCACCTTTGACAGGTTGAAACCCCCGTTCGAAGGGCGTAGGCGAGGCATCAATTCCAGTAGTCAAGACTTGGAGGATGACAGATATATGGCCCGTAAGAAGATCGCGCTCATCGGCGCTGGCAATATTGGTGGCACGCTGGCGCATCTCGCCGCTCTGAAGGGCCTTGGCGACATCGTCCTGTTCGACGTCGTCGAAGGCATCCCCCAGGGCAAGGCGCTCGACCTGTCGCAGTGCGGCGCGGTCGAAGGCTTCGATGCCAAGATCACTGGCTCCAACGACTATGCCGACATTGCAGGCGCTGACGTCATCATCGTCACCGCCGGCGTCGCCCGCAAGCCGGGTATGAGCCGCGACGACCTGCTGGGCATCAACCTCAAGGTCATGAAGGCCGTGGGCGAAGGCATCGCCGCCAACGCCCCCGACGCTTTCGTCATCTGCATCACCAACCCGCTCGACGCGATGGTGTGGGCGCTGCGCGAATTTTCCGGCCTGCCCCACAATAAGGTCGTGGGCATGGCTGGCGTCCTCGACAGCTCGCGCTTCAATCACTTCCTCGCCGAGGAATTCCAGGTGTCGGCCAAGGACGTCACCAGCTTCGTGCTGGGTGGCCATGGCGACACGATGGTCCCGGTCATCGAATATTCGACCGTCGCCGGCATCCCCGTCCCCGACCTCATCAAGCAGGGTCGCTCGACGCAGGAGCGCATCGACGCCATCGTTCAGCGTACCCGTTCGGGCGGCGGCGAGATCGTCGGCCTGCTCAAGACCGGCTCGGCCTTCTACGCGCCCGCCACCAGCGCGATCGCGATGGCTGAAGCCTATCTGGGCGACAAGAAGCGCCTGCTGCCCTGCGCCGCCAACCTCACCGGCCAATATGGCGTCGACAATCTCTATGTCGGCGTGCCCGTGATCATCGGCAAGGACGGCGTCGAGCAGGTCATCGAAATCGAGCTGAATGAAGAGGCCAAGGGCAACCTCCAGGTGTCGGTCGATGCAGTCAAGGAACTGCTCGACGCCTGCAAAAACATTGACGGCTCGCTGGCGTAAGCGGCGGGGGTAGCTGTGAGCTACGATCTGATGGTCTTTAACCCTGCTGAAGCGCCGCGTGATCGCGCGGCGTTTCAAGCTTGGTATCAGCAACAAACTGATTGGCCAGAAGACGACAGCTCATTCGATCCAGCTACGGCGTGTCCCAGTTTGCAAGGTTGGTATCAAGCGATGCTTGCGAATTGGCCCAATATGCAAGAGGTAGATGACAGTCAGATCGATAATCCGCAGATTACCGGCTACAGCTTCGGTAAGAATATCATCTATCTGGATTTCCGCTGGTCGGTAGCCGAGGAGGCATATGACGCTGTGCGGAAGTCAGCCGTCGAACATCAGGTAGGGTTCTACGATGTGAGCGGAGATGAGGGGGATGGAGAAATCTATTTTCCAGGCGAAAGTTTAAGAACGCCATCGGGTGGGATTTGGCGGGATATTACGAAGCAATTCCAATCTATCGATACCAACGTAGGGGCACCGAAAAAGCGGTGGTTCGATTTTTTTCGGAGAGATAAATGAGCATTCTCGTCAACAAGAATACCAAGGTCATCACCCAAGGGATGACCGGTGCCACTGGCACCTTCCATACCGAACAGGCGCTGGCCTATGGCACGCAGATGGTTGCTGGCGTCACGCCGGGCAAAGGCGGCCAGACCCATATCGGCCTGCCCATGTTCGACACCGTGCTGGAAGCCAAGACCAAGACCGGTGCCGATGCGTCGGTCGTCTATGTGCCGCCACCATTTGCCGCCGACTCGATCCTCGAAGCGATCGACGCGGAAATCCCGCTGATCATCTGCATCACCGAAGGCATCCCCGTCCTCGACATGGTGCGCGTCAAGCGCGCGCTGTCGGGCAGCAAGTCGCGCCTCATCGGCCCGAACTGCCCCGGCGTCCTGACCCCCGACGAGTGCAAGATCGGCATCATGCCCGGCAGCATCTTCAAGAAGGGCAGCGTCGGCGTCGTCTCGCGCTCCGGCACGCTGACCTATGAAGCCGTGTTCCAGACGTCGAACGCGGGCCTCGGCCAGACCACGGCTGTCGGCATCGGCGGTGATCCGGTCAACGGCACCAACTTCATCGACGTGCTGGAATTGTTCCTGGCCGACGACGCGACCGAATCGATCATCATGATCGGTGAAATCGGCGGCGACGCGGAAGAACAGGCTGCCCAGTTCCTGATGGATGAAGCCAAGCGTGGCCGCAAGAAGCCGATGGCCGGCTTCATCGCGGGCCGCACCGCCCCTCCGGGCCGTCGCATGGGCCATGCCGGTGCGATCGTGTCGGGTGGCAAGGGCGACGCGGAAAGCAAGATCGCGGCGATGGAAGCCGCCGGGATCAAGGTCGCGGCTAGCCCCTCGGAACTCGGCACGACTCTGCTCGAAGTGCTGAACGGCTAAAAAGCGACTATATATAGAAGCGGCCGGGCTGCACCCTGGCCGCTAACTTCCCGCACCGCGACTGCACGCGGCACGGATCGGACAAGATATTATGGGTTACGAAAACCAGGATTTCGAGATCGAGCAAGGCCCCAGCTGGGCACGCCCCAACTGGCCGTTGTCGGACACTGACGACCTTACCGGGGCGCTTGATCCCACGCAGATGCAGGTCGCGGTCAAGGCCGCTGCCAAATCCGCGGGCAAGACGGTGTCGGATGCCGACATAGCGCAGGCTGCCGAAGATTCCATCCGCGCGATGATGCTGATCCGCACCTATCGCGTGCGCGGTCATTTGGCCGCCAATCTCGATCCGCTGGGCCTGACCCATCGCGATCTGCCGGCGGACCTTACGCCGGAATTTCACGGCCTGACCGACCTCAACCGGAAAATCTATCTCGGCGGCACGCTCGGCCTGCAATTTGCCAGCGTCAGCGAGATCGTCGCGATCCTGCGCGCCAATTATTGCGGCAATGTCGGCCTTGAATATATGCACATCGCCGATGTGGAGGAGCGCCGCTTCCTGCAGGACCGGATGGAAGGCAAGGACAAGGAAATCATCTTCACGCCGGAAGGTAAGAAGGCGATCCTGGCCAAGGTCATCCAGGGCGAGCAATATGAGAAGTTCCTGGGCCGCAAATATGTCGGCACCAAGCGCTTTGGCCTCGACGGTGGCGAATCCATGATCCCCGCGCTCGAAGCCGTCATCAAATATGGCGGCCAGTCGGGCGTGCGCGAAATCGTCTATGGCATGGCCCATCGCGGCCGCCTCAACGTCCTCGCCAATGTGATGGCCAAGGGCTTTCGCGTCATCTTCCACGAATTTTCCGGCGGCACCGCCAACCCGGAAGATGTCGGCGGTTCGGGCGACGTGAAATATCATCTGGGCACCTCCACCGACCGCGAGTTCGACGGGATCAAGGTGCATATGTCGCTGGTCCCCAACCCCTCGCACCTCGAAACCGTCGATCCGGTCGTCCTCGGCAAGGTCCGCGCGCAGCAGACCTTCCGCGACGACCTGACCAAGCATGAGCAGGTTCTGCCCGTGCTGATCCATGGCGACGCGGCGTTCGCGGGTCAGGGCATCGTCTGGGAATGCCTCGGCTTCTCCGGGGTGGCCGGTTATAATACCGGCGGCTGCATCCACTTCATCGTCAACAACCAGGTCGGCTTCACCACCAGCCCGCAATTTTCGCGCGGCTCGCCCTACCCGTCCGACGTGGCGAAGGGCGTTCAGGCACCGATCCTGCACGTCAATGGCGACGATCCCGAAGCAGTGACCTTCGCGTGCAAACTGGCGGTCGAATATCGCCAGACCTTCCACCGCGACATCGTCATCGACATGTGGTGCTATCGCCGCTTCGGCCATAATGAAGGCGACGAACCTTCGTTCACCCAACCGCTGATGTATGCGAAGATCCGCCAGCATCCCCCGGTCAGCAACGTCTATGCCACGCGCCTCAAGGAACAAGGCGTGATCGGCGACGACTTCGTGGCCAAGGCAACGGACGAGTTCGTTACCCATCTGGAAGACGAGTTCGAAGCCTCCAAGAGCTACAAGGCCAACAAGGCCGACTGGTTCGCCGGTCGCTGGTCGGGTCTGCACAAGCCTGCGGACGCGGAAACCACACGCCGCAGCGTCGAATCCGCCATCTCGCCCAAGCTGATGGAAAGCCTGGGCAAGACGCTGACCACCGTTCCCGAAGGCCATGCCGTCCACAAGACGCTCCAGCGCGTGCTGGATGCCAAGGCGGAGATGTTCAAGACCGGCGCGAATTTCGACTGGGCGACCGGCGAGGCACTCGCCTTCGGCTCGCTTCTGTCGGAAGGCTATGGCGTGCGCCTGTCGGGCCAGGATTCAGGGCGCGGCACGTTCAGTCAGCGTCACTCGGTCTGGGTCGATCAGAATACGGAAAAGAAATATATCCCGCTCTCGACCGTCCGTCATGGCCGGTTCGAGGTGCTTGATAGCCCCTTGTCCGAATATGGTGTCCTTGGCTTCGAATATGGCTATGCCCTGGCCGACCCCAAGAGCCTCGTCCTGTGGGAAGCGCAGTTTGGCGATTTCGCCAACGGCGCGCAGATCATCTTCGACCAGTATATCGCTTCGTCGGAAAGCAAGTGGCTGCGCGCCAACGGCCTCGTCTGCCTGTTGCCGCACGGCTATGAAGGACAGGGACCGGAACATAGTTCGGCGCGTCTGGAACGCTTCCTTCAGCTCTGCGCCGAAGGGAATATCCAGGTCGCCAACATCACGACCCCGGCCAATTATTTCCACGTCCTGCGCCGCCAGATGCTGCGTCCCTTCCGCAAGCCACTCATCATCATGACGCCCAAGTCGCTGCTGCGGCACAAGCTGGCGGTGAGCAAGGCCGAGGATTTCCAGGGCGACACCCACTTCATGCGCATCCTGTCGGATAGTAATCCGGCACCCGATGCGGAAACGAAGCGGCTGGTGCTCTGTTCGGGCAAGGTCGCCTACGACCTGATGGAAGCGCGCGATGCGGCCGGGGACAAGAACACCCAGATCGTCCGCATCGAACAGCTCTATCCCTTCCCCACCGAAGCGCTTTCCATCCGCATGGCGCGCATGCCCAATCTGGAGGAAGTGATCTGGTGCCAGGAAGAGCCACGCAACAATGGCGCGTGGTTCCATGTGGAGCCCTATATCGAGGAAGCCCTGGCGGACGTCGGCAAAGCGCCGATGCGCGCCCGCTATGCCGGTCGCAAGGCATCGGCGTCGCCCGCAACGGGCCTCGCCAAACGCCATGTCGCCGAACAGGGTGCCCTCGTCGCCGATGCGCTGGGTCACAGCGTCCGTGAAGAAATCCGACGCCAGAAGAAAGGCTGAACAAGCTCATGGCTACCGAAGTCAAAGTCCCTACCCTGGGCGAATCCGTTACCGAAGCAACCGTGGGCCAGTGGCTCAAAAAGCCCGGTGAAGCCGTCGCGCTCGACGAACCCATCGTCAGCCTGGAAACCGACAAGGTCGCGGTCGACGTGCCCTCGCCAGTCGCCGGTACGCTGGGCGACATCATCGCCAAGGAAGGCGATACCGTGAATGTCGGCGCGCTGCTGGCGATGGTCAACGAGGGCGCGGCCGCTGCTGCTCCTGCTCCTGCTGCTGCTGCCAAGGCGGAGGCCGCTGCGCCTGCGCCTGCCGCATCGGCCCCTGCGCCAGCCGCGTCGGACGAGGAGGAAGGCGGCAATCTGACGCTGTCCCCCGCCGTGCGCCGTCTGGTGCTGGAGCATGGCCTTGACCCGTCCAAGATCAAGGGCACCGGCAAGGACGGCCGCCTGACCAAGGACGACGTTACCGCCGCCGTCGCCGCTGGCACGGCCAAGGCCGCCGCGTCCGCGCCTGCCTCGGCCCCTGCTGCCGACGCCCCTGCCGCTGGCCCCACCCGCGCGCAGGAACGGGTGAAGATGACCCGTCTGCGCCAGACGGTCGCCAAGCGTTTGAAGGAAGCGCAGAATACCGCAGCGATGCTGACCACGTATAACGACGTGGACATGACCAACATCATCGAGGCGCGCGCGAAGTATAAGGACTTGTTCGAAAAGAAGCATGGCGTCCGTCTGGGCTTCATGGGCTTCTTCACGAAGGCGGTCTGCATGGCGCTCCGCGACATTCCGGGCGTCAATGCGCAGATTGAAGGCGACGAAATCGTCTACAATAATTTCTGCGACATCTCGGTCGCGGTGTCGGCCCCCACCGGCCTCGTCGTTCCGGTCATTCGCAACGCCGAATCGCTCAGCGTTGCCGAGATCGAAAAGACCATCGGCGGCTTTGGCAAGAAGGCCAAGGAAGGCAAGCTGACCATGGAAGATATGAAGGGCGGCACCTTCACCATTTCCAATGGCGGCGTGTTCGGCTCGCTGCTGTCCAGCCCGATCATCAACCCGCCCCAGTCGGGCGTTCTGGGCCTCCACCGGATCGAAGACCGCCCGGTCGTTCGCGACGGTCAGATCGTGATCCGCCCGATGATGTATCTGGCGCTCAGCTATGATCATCGCATGGTCGATGGTCGCGAAGCGGTAACCTTCCTCGTTGCGGTCAAGAACGCGATCGAAGACCCGACCCGCCTGCTGATCGACCTGTAAAAGTCGCAATCAGACACCATATCCGTTCGGGCTGAGCCTGTCGAAGCCCCGTCCTTTCTGTGCAAAGGACAAAAGAAGCAGTAATGCCCTTCGACAGGCTCAGGGCGAACGGAGAATAACATGTCCGATTTCGACTACGACGTTCTGGTAATCGGTTCCGGCCCCGGCGGTTATGTCGCCGCAATCCGCGCCGCGCAGTTGGGTCTCAAGACCGCCTGCGCCGAAAGCCGCGATACGCTGGGCGGCACCTGCCTCAATGTCGGCTGCATCCCGTCCAAGGCGATGCTGCACGCCTCCGAACTGTATGACGAAGCGGCCAATGGCACGCTCGCCAAGCTCGGCGTCAAGATCGACAAGATGAGCCTCGACCTCACGACCATGCAAGGCCAGCGCGCCGATGCGGTCAAGGGGCTGACCGGCGGCATCGAATTTCTGTTCAAGAAGAACAAGGTGACCTGGCTCAAAGGCCTGGCCAGCTTCACCGGCGCCAACACGGTCGAGATCAACGGCGAAAAAGTGACGGCGAAGAATATCGTCATCGCCACCGGCTCGTCGGTCACGCCGCTGCCCGGCGTCGAGGTCGACAATGACGGCGGCAAGATCGTCGATTCGACCGGCGCGCTGGTGCTGGACAAGGTGCCGGGTCATCTCGTGGTCGTCGGCGGCGGTGTCATCGGCCTGGAAATGGGCAGCGTATGGCGTCGCCTGGGTGCCAAGGTCACGGTCGTCGAATATCTCGACCAGATCCTGCCCGGCATGGACGGCGAAGTCCGCAAGGAAGCCAACAAGATCTTCAAGAAGCAGGGCTTCGACTATAAGCTGGGCACGAAGGTCACCGGCGCGAAGACGCATGACAAGGGCGTGACCCTGACCGTCGAACCCGCCGCCGGTGGGGACGCCGAAACGATCGAAGCCGACGTCGTGCTGGTATCGATCGGGCGTCGTCCCAACACCAACGGCCTTGGCCTCGACAAGATTGGCCTGGAAGTGAACGGGCGTGGCCAGATCGAAACCGATCATGAATTCGGTACGAAGGTGCCCGGCGTCTGGGCGATTGGCGACGTCATTCCCGGTCCGATGCTGGCGCACAAGGCTGAGGATGAAGGCATTGCGGTCGCGGAAAATATCGCGGGCCTGACCGGCATCGTGAACCACGACCTGATCCCCTCGGTCGTCTATACCAAACCCGAAATCGCAGGCGTTGGCCTGACTGAAGAAGCCGCGAAGGAAAAAGGCGCGATCAAGGTCGGCAAATTCCCGATGATGGCCAACAGCCGCGCCAAGACCAACCACGAACCCGAAGGCTTCGTGAAGATCATCGCTGATGCTGAAACCGACAAGGTGCTGGGCGTCTGGATCATCGCCACGCCCGCCGGCACGATGATCGCGCAGGCGGCACAGGCGATGGAGTTCGGCGCATCGAGCGAAGACATCGCCTACACCTGCCACGCCCACCCTACGCACAGCGAAGCGATCAAGGAAGCCGCCATGGCGGTCACCGGCAAACCGATCCACATGTGATCGCTGCCACATTGCGCAAATGAAAAAGGCCTCCGCAAAACGGAGGCCTTTTTCATGTCACCGCGCTTAGCGGAACAAACCGCTGTGAAGCCAGAGCGTGATAGTGTGCG
>NZ_JAZDXA010000098.1:0-1439 GCF_040170545.1 Sphingobium sp. MK2 | reverse complement strand
CTAGCACTACTTTGGCAGAATTGCAGGATGTGCAGTTGCCAGGCATCCTCCGCAATGAGGGCAATGGCGCGGCGGCGCGCGCGATAAGCGGTCAAGGATAGCTTGGCGTACAGCCGGTAGGCTCGGCTGAGGGGGCGGACCGGAGACTCTTTTTTTTCCGCCCCGTCTGAGCGAGCCTTCGTGTTTGCAGGAAGGCATAGGCGATCATTGTCATGAGCGCATGGCGATGCAGCCCGGTCCACGAGCGGCCCTCGAAATGGTCGAGACCAAGTTCTTCCTTGAGTTGCTGATGCGCCTGTTCGCAGACCCAGCGCGCCTTGATGGCGCCGGCGACATCTTTGGCTGGCGTGTCGGCGGGAAGGTTGGAAAGATAGTATTTTCGCTCGCCGCTGGAGCGATGCTCGCCCACCAGCCAAGCCTCTTCGCCTGGCATGTGCTGTGCGCCAGCAGCACCGATCCGCTGTGGCGCGCCATCAGCGATCCGCACGCGCATGACAGCGAAGCGGGCGCTCAGACGGCCTTTGGTTCCGCGGCGCCAACTGATCTTCCGCCACTTCGCCTCCTCCAGCATGGTATGGGCGGCCAGGGATTTGACGTCGGGTACGTGCCGGACACGCGGTCGTCCACGTCCCGCCACCGGGAAGATCAACTGCACGTCTGAGGGATAGACCTTCTGGTGGCGGGGGATGCCGACCGCCCAGCAGAGGCCCCGTGCGCTGAGCGCCTGCCGGAACGGTGCGGACAGGCCATAACCGGCATCGGCCAGGACGCAGCCAAAGCGCACGCCGGCAGCGATGATGCGGTCGATCTCCTCAATCGCGATGTCAGGCTTTGTGCGATAGGCCCGAAATGCTTCGGGCACAGCCGCCTTGGCCATCCGTGCAGTGTCGCTGGTCCAGCTTTCCGGCAGGAACAGCCGCAAACCCAGCATGACCGGAACTTCTCCCGAGGCCAACGTCACCGATACCAAGGTCTGGCAGTTGGCGTTCTTGCCCAACACCGTGGCGTATTGCGGCGCGACACCGACCGAGGCCTTGCCCTTCTTGGGTAGCGCTGTGTCGTCGATGATAAGCCAGGCCTTGTCGCCGCCGACCAGCTCATCAGCCTGTCGCCACAACGTCGCCTCCAGCGGCGCGCTGTCCCAGATCCCTGCTCCGACGAAATGGTGTAGCCGGTCATAGCTGAGCGCGTCGATGCGTGCTGCCATCGGCTGGATACTCTTGCGATCGCCCGGGCCTATCAATCCGGCGATATAAGCCGGACACATCCGCCGCCGCGTCTTGTTGGCCAGAGCCTGCAAATACGGCTCAAGCCACTGTTCGAGGTCCCGCCGCCAATCCTCTTCCATCGCCAGCCTCCACAAAAGCTGGCTCCCTATGAATCACGCATTCCTCCGAAGGGGAATCCCAAAAATTACACTTCTGCCAAAGTAGTGCTAG
>NZ_JAZDXA010000097.1:0-1463 GCF_040170545.1 Sphingobium sp. MK2 | reverse complement strand
AATGGCTGGTTTTTAAACCGCCACGCTCAGCAAATCGCTGGCGTTCCATTGGCCTGGTTTGTCACCGCCCTCTACAGATGGGGTCCGTGCAGTTAAAGTGCGACGGATTGGACCGTTTATCTCCCCTCCCCAGCGGGGAGGGGCCGGGGGAGGGGGAGCGAGGCAAAGCCGAGCGTCTGCGCAAGCGGCGACACACCCCCACCCAACCTCCCCCTGTAGGGCAGGGCTATCGCATATGGAATGCACCCCATTTTACTTCGTCATGCTGAACTTGTTTCAGCATCCATCATGCCCCAGAAGCGGCCGCTCGAGGGGAGGAATGGACCCTGAAACAAGTTCAGGGTGACAACTTTGGATAGGTTGGGTGCCAAATGCGATAGCCCTGCCCTGTAGGGGGAGGGGCTTATAGATCGCAGCCGCAGCGTGCAGCAAACAGCGCCGCACCCACACCCTCACGACCCGCCCCGCTTACCCCGCTTCCCCCGCGCCGCCGTCATCGGATCAGGCTTCGTCGGCGGGGTCCAGCCCGGCGGCGGGGTCATGCGTTGCTGGCTGGTGCCAAGGCCCATCGCGCCGGGGCGGGACCGCTCCACCCCGGACAGATCGGCCGCCTTGGCCTCCGCCGCGCTGGCACCCCCACGCATCAGGCTGATCGCGTCGCGGCACCGCTTCGCTTCCTCGAAATCGAGCGCCTCGGCAGCCGCCGCCATCTTGCGCGACAGGGTTTCGATCGTGTCGTCCATGGCGGGTGAACGCGCGATCGGGGCGTTAGGCTGCATGGGGGCGCGCGTCGGCCGGTCGGCGTGGCGTCAATCAAGCCCGGAACGGACCTTCGTTCGGGCCGCCAACCGCCACCGCCCTACGGATACCGCCTCACTGATAATGCAGCTTCTTGTCGAACCCCTCATTCGCCTTGGCCATCTTGGCGATCTTGCGCAGCTGGCTGCGGACATGCCGCTCGAACCGCACATCGTCATAGACCCCCGTCGCCGAATAATCTTCCTGGCGGATCAGATCCTTGAGGCGCTGGGCGAACAGCGCCTGCGTCTCGATGCAATCGGGAAATTGCAGGGCACGGCACACCCATTCCTCGGCAGCGGCCTTGTCATACTCATCGCGCGATTCATAACCGCGCCGATCCGCCGCCGCCTGATCCAGCCGCGCCGCATCGCACCGCCGCGCCAACCAGTGCCGCACCACCGCCCCATCCCACGCTGTTGACGGCTCGCTCATGATTTGCTCCACATCTTGGTCATCATGGCACCCATAGAGGAGGAGAGTGGAGAAGCTACTACGACTAAAAAATGCGGAGGCAGCTTGACCGATATGCGACAATTCCGGTTATCCCGTATGGCAGCTTAGTACATTACTATCTGCCGTCCATTTAGTGCCTGATTCAGAAGTTTCTCAAGCGAAGCAATATCTTGCGGTTCTGCGCGTGAGCATGCGGATTGAAGCGATCA
>NZ_JAZDXA010000096.1:0-1594 GCF_040170545.1 Sphingobium sp. MK2 | reverse complement strand
TATCGCTTTCGTTTCGAACCATGAAATCCGGCCATCTCGTTTGTCGTCACCCGGCTACCGAATTTGTCGTTGCACACTCCGAGATCATAAAGCTTCGGCTCGACGACGTAGACTGGCGGAATGGGATCATTCGGATAGCCAGGACCAAGACGCATTTTACCGATAGCCTTCCATTGCCGGTGGCCACCGGCGACGCGATCGCAGATTATTTGCGCCATGAACGACCGAAGACCCACAACCGCGCGATCTTCGTTCGCCATGTCGCGCCGTATGACGTCCCGATCAGGGCTGGCGTCGCCAAGCATGCGGTAATCGCGGCTTTCGCACGCTGCGGGTGGGATCGGACTGATCCGCACGTCCTGCGTCACAGCATCGCGAGCCGTCTGCTCCGCGACGGCACGCCCATGAAGCACATCGCCGATATTCTGCGTCACCGCAGCCTCGACACGTCGAAGATCTACACCAAGATCGATCTTGATCGCCTGTCGGCTGTGGCTCTGCCTTGGCCAGGGAGGGCGTGATGATGACGACTATGACAGCACAAGCCGAGGCCTATCTCGCCGAGCGGCGAGCATTAGGGTTTCTCGATACCGGGCCGGGTGCCAGCCAGCTTCATTCCTTCGCCAGATTCTTCGACGGCTCTGGCCATCAAGGTTCCCTAACGACAGATCTCGCGATCGAATGGGCAAAGGGTCATGCTCGTACCCATGAACCGAGGGCGTGGGCGCGTCGGCTCGATGCTATCCGACCCTTCGCCACCTACCTGTTGCGGATGGATCCGGCCACGGAGTTTCCGCAGACCCGGATATTCGGCAAGTCCCAGCGCCGGGCCACCCCGCATATCTACACCGAGGACGAGGTCATGGCGCTGCTTGCAGCGGCACGACATCTCGATCCGGAAGGCAGCCTGCGCCCCGCAGCGTTCGAGGCTTTCTTCGGTCTGATCTCCGCAACCGGCCTGCGTGTGTCTGAGGCGATCAAGCTGCGATGCGCCGATGTGGACCTCGGGAGTCGATGTTTGACCGTTCGGATGACGAAGTTCAGCAAGTCAAGGCACGTGCCCTTCCATCCAACCGTCGCGGCTGCGCTCGCCGACTATGTGGCCGTGCGAGATCGTTTCCTGCCACGTGAGCAGGAAGATGCCTTCTTCGTCTCGACGCCGACACGATCGCTAAAATCGCGCGCCGTGCACTGGACCTTCCAGAGGTTGCGCAACGAGGCGGGGATCGTCGCTCGGGGGGCCTATCCCGACGTCCGCATCCATGATCTCCGGCATACATTTATCTGTCGGCGCATCCAGAGGTGGCAAGCCGAAGGTGCCGATATCGATAACGCGATCGCGGCGCTCTCGACTTACGTCGGCCACACAAAGGTATCCGATACATATTGGTATTTGACCGGCATCCCGGATCTGATGGCTATCGCAGGCGACCGGTTCGAAGATTATGCATTCGGGGAGAGCGGCCGTGGCTGAACATGCGCCTCTCTCATTGCCGACGCTCGTGCAGCGATTCTTTCGTAACCGACCGGTTGAGGCCGCCTGCCTTGCTGTGATGTGAGCGCGTAAGAGACGTCCATAAGGACGTCGTTATGG
>NZ_JAZDXA010000095.1:0-1614 GCF_040170545.1 Sphingobium sp. MK2 | reverse complement strand
GAGTGGATGCCCCCTCCCGACGGCATCAAATGTGCCATTGTGATGTTTCCGAACGTCACAGTAGAGGAGAAGGCATCTATGGACGAAGTTAGCATTGTCGGCCCGGACTTGGCAAAGCGGGTTTTCCAGGCTCATGGAACGTCCTCCAGCGGGGACGCGATATTCCGCAGGAAGCTCAGCCGATCACAGGTGCTGCCATTTCTGGCTCTCGCATTGCCTCGCCTGAATTGCTCCCGAGTGTTGTCCAGTTGCCTCACCTAAAATGCTCCCGGCGGTGCCAGGGAGGAAACGATGAGGAAGGTGAGCATGGCGACGCGGAGAGAATTAGTTCAAGCGGTTGGGGAGCGGCATCGGGCGGCCGATCGCACGAGCAAGGGCAAGGTTCTCGACGAGTTCGTCGCGGTCACGGGATTGCACCGCAAGCATGCGATGCGGATTTTGCGAGAGAAGGCCCCCTTGCAGCAGACGGCGCGTCCCGAGCGCAGGATTTATACCGAGGCGGTGCGAACCGCGCTGATCCTATTGTGGGAGGCGAGCGATCGCCTCTGCGGTAAGCGGTTGCGGCCACTCATACCGATTCTGATCGAGGCCATGGAAGGCCATGGCCATCTTGACCTGGATCCTACGATCAAGGCGAAGTTGTTGCAGATGAGCGCAGCAACGATCGACCGGGTGTTGAAAACCGTGAGGGAAAGCAATCCGATGCCGCAGCGGCGGGGTGTGGCAGGATCCGAACTGAGGCGCAGCGTTCCGATCCGAACGTTCAGCGACTGGGGGGACCCGGCCCCGGGGCATATGGAAGCAGACCTTGTGTCACACAGCGGGCCGATGGCGAAGGGTAGCTGGGCCTGGACGCTTACGCTAACCGATATCGCGATAGTTGGACCGAGTGCGCACCGCTACTGGTTCGCGAACAAACGCTGTTGGTTGACGCACTTTCCGAACTGCGGAAGCTGATGCCGTTCCCGTTGCTGGGGTTCGATTCTGACAATGACAGTGTGTTCATCAATGAGACCGTACGCGACTACTGTGCCGCGACTGGGATCACCTTTACCCGTTACCGGCCCTATCGGAAGAACGATCAGGCCTGGGTTGAGCAAAAAAATGGCTCCGTTGTGCGTCGCCTGGTGGGACATCGTCGGTTCGAGGGACTGGAAGCGGCCAGGTCGCTGGCGGAGTTGTACGCCGCATCCCGTCTTTTTGTGAACTTCTTCCAACCTTCGTTCAAACTGGCCGAGAAGCAGCGGGACGGAGCCAGAGTGTATAAACGCTATCATGCCCCGGCGACGCCGTTCCAGCGCCTGATGGATGAGCCCCGGACCAGCGAGCAGACACGTCAGCAGCTTCGGCACATCGCTGCCGGGCTGGATCCGGTTCGGCTGCTGCGCGACATCCGCACGGCGCAGCAAAAACTGGTGGTACTCGCTGATGCCGTGGCCTCGGCGACACCGGCGGAGACCGCGTCGCCCCCGCCGCTGGATGCGTTCCTGTTGAGCCTGAGAACGTTATGGAAAAACGGCGAGGCGCGGCCTACGGCGTACGCATCCGGTGTGGACCGCAGGCGCGCAGCATTTTTGAGGTAAGACCTCATAGGAGTATCGCTACCGATATTCC